>CARBWQ010000022.1:0-3130 GCA_948949055.1 uncultured Eubacteriales bacterium
ATAACATAGTCACCACTCGCCTTCTCTAAACCCACATTGCGAGAATATGAAACACCTCTATTCTCATTTGCAATAAGCAATATTCTTTTATCATCAAACTCATGAATTTTTTGTAGACTATCATCAGTTGACCCGTCATCTATTATAATGAGTTCCCAGTTTTCGTAAGTTTGAACTAGAACACTTTTAATTGCACGTGTTATATATTGGGCATTATTATAGTTTGGGATAATTACAGAAAATTTAACATTTTTCATTTGATACCTCAATATTAAAATCTAACGATCCGTATTTTAAAATTAAACTAGCAATTCTCTTTTTCCTAATAAGTTCAATCGTTCTATCTTGTTTAGAGGAATTTGAATATAACCTTTTCAAGTTCTTTTTTACACAGTTCAGTTTAAAATGCTCTTTAACTAACCTATATTTTTGTAAAAATGACAATCCAACATTTTTAAGAATAGTATTCAATCCATACAAAAACATACTCATACAAAAACTATTAAAAAAATCTAGGTCACATCCTTGCTTCAATAAAAAATTATTAATATTAGAATTATTAGTATTAATTGTAACAGGCAATTTGTATATACCTTTTCGTGTAGCAGACTCCATATTATCTCTATTGTAAATATAGTTATAACATTGATAAACCCTAAAGTTTTTTACAAAACTAACATAATCGATAACAAACTTTAGGTCCTCTCCACTTTTTAGATTTCCATTAAATCTAATATTGCTTTCTTTAATTATTTTAGTTTTAAACATCTTATTTGTTGAAAGATGTAAAATGTTTAAATTTAATAGCAAAGGAATATTATCTGACAATATTTTCGCCATTTCATAATCACCTGCATCGCAAGGTAGCTTCTGGTTTGAAATTTCACCATTACGAAGATAACTAAAACCAAATATTCTTAAATCTACATCAGCATCATCTATAATATCTTCAATATAACTATTAGTAACATAATCGTCACTATCTAAAAACATTATATACTCACCGTTTGCTCTCTCTATACCATTATTTCTGCTTATAGAAACACCTTTATTGACTTCGTTTTCTATAATGATGATTCGATTGTCTTCATTTGCATATTTCTTACATATTTGCAAACTATCATCTGTTGAATGATCATCTATTAAAATTATCTCAATATTTTTATATGTTTGTTCTATTAAACTTTTTATACAACGATCCAGATATTGTGATGTATTAAAAACTGGAACAATAACCGTTACTAAACTATTCTTCATAATACTCCCTTAATAATAATTGGCTTAAATATTCTTCACGATCTTTACCAATCAACTTTTGACTTTTTAGAAAAAGGACTTTATTTATATATCTTTTAAACAATTGTGAAAACTCTTCATCTTGAGAATGTAGCTTTACAATATCTTGATAAAACATATCGCATATTCGCAAAACTGCATATGCCTTTTTGATTGTATTCATCTTATTTGTCGTTATGCTATTAGAATGTATGTTATAAATATATCCATTAAAATTTATTGCTCTAACCAAATTAGAATTTAACAGCAACAATGGTGCTAATGCTAAATCTTCTTGAAGTAAAGGCAAATATTTCAACTTATTTTTTCTAAAATTTTCAATCTTTACAGCATAAAGCCAAGAAGGACCAAATATTTTTCCAAAATCCAGAAATTCGTTACATAACCTTGACAATAATTCTTTTCCACCAAAATTACCATCGATTTCGCTAACAAAGATTTGATTATCCGTTATTTTAGTTTCTTGCTCGACAATTGCATTAAATTTTATTAAATCTGCATTGCTAATCGAAATTTCTTCAGATAATTTTGTTAATAATCCATCACATATTTTATCATCTGAATCTAAAGTAATAAAGTAATCTCCAGTAGCTTTACTTATTGCAAAATTTCTTAAATCACCTACAATTCCTAAATTGCTTTTAAAAAGTTTGATATGAGGATTGTTTAATGCCTGAATATACTCAAAACTCCCATCTGTACTTTCATTATCTACTATGACAACCTCATAATTTTCATAATCTTGTGCAAAAATAGACTCTATGCAACTTTTTAAAAATTCCATAGAGTTTTTTACTAATGTAATTATACTGAATTTAATTTTGTTTCTGTTCATACCTATCTAAAAACCTATTCGCATCATTCAACATAGCTTGATATTCATAATTAATATCAATTCCGTTGTTATGGCAAAAGTTTAAAATTATATAGAACATTTGATTTACTTTTTCTATAACAAATTCTCTTGAAGTTGCAAAACCCTCTCTTGGTTTTTCGAATTTATAGCCATATTCTTCCATCGCAATTTCATTCAACTGTCCAAAAGGTACAAGTAAATCGGTAAGTTCATATTCTTTCACATTGATATCTTTAATTTTAAAATCATCCATCTTCTCTATATAGATATAAATCATTAACTGTAATAAAATATCAGACACCTCATCACCTAGATTGTCTATTCTTCTCCCATTTTCAAGTAGTTTAGAAGAATTTACAATGGTGGCGACATGCCCTATTTGTACACAAAGTTCATTAAGAACAGTAAGTCCATCCCACGCTTTCTTTTCAGTAACTAAAAAACGCTTCTTCAGCTGTATTGATGGAACATAAAATTTATCGAAAAACACTTGTAAAGTATTTTTATTATTCTCTTTCATCATTTAATTCTCCATGCGAATTTTGCCTTATATCATTAAGCATTTGTTCAAAATTTTCTTTTAGTTTACTTAAATCACAATTGGCACCATATTCTAAATATATCACTGGTTTATTAAGTATTTCTCCATTTATAAATTTCGCTGCTTCACTTTGATAAGCCGCTTCAGCAAGCATTCTAGGTTGAATCCATGGTATCCTACCCGACTCTTTATCAATCGGCGTAAAGCAATTTTCTTCTAAATATTCTTTGAGTAATGCTTTATCAGTTAATAAGTTCGTATGCACAATTTCCTTGTCTTGAAAATTTATCTTTGGTAGAACAACAACATCTAAATTATGTCGTGAAACAAGCTCAATATTTTCATACACTGATTTCAATATATTGGGGTGAAGTGCACATCTTGTATTCACTTTTGTATCCGAAAACCTTTTCCCAAGATAATTTTCTGTTATATTA
>CARBWQ010000022.1:3140-9168 GCA_948949055.1 uncultured Eubacteriales bacterium
AATGGATCGTTCTTCACCGTCCCCATTGATAAGTTTATATCTATAGGGAAATAAAGCATTTCCAAATCCTTTGTGACTAACACTCTGTCATTAGACAAAAACTTCATTTTATCCGCAACTTGAGCTAATTTTGAAAATAAAGTTGTCTTACCTCCTCCACTTGCAGCTAATATCATTAATCCAACATTGTTATAAACACACGCTGTGGAATGAAACATGAAATTACCATTTTCTTCTAATCGCCTATTCACAATATCAAGTATGGCATTGAGAACATTATACTTATCATATTTATCAGGATTGTTAAGAATGAAAAATTTATTTGCTTTGTTATTTATCGACACAAAATCATCATCTTGTGAATAAAAGATTGTTCTATTATTTTTATCAACTATATCAAATTTCTTTGTAAAAAATGGATTGATTGTTTCATATTTCTGCCCCAATTTCAAAACTTTAGTTTTCTCATAGACAATTCCATCTTTTATGCAGTAAATCATAATTTCATCATTAATTAATTTGTTATCAAAAACAATGTGCTTTTTTATTAACTTACACTGCTGTTCAAAAACCTTTTCATCATAGCAAACTAATATAACTTTTATTCCATTCATTTTAAAGGAAAATTCTTTCTTCATTTTTTCATCCTTTTATTATAAATATGTCTTTAGTGTTATTCGTTGAATTCCAATAATAATCTTGTTCGCTTTTAAATACTTCAACATTACAATTTGTAAGCAACTTTATAAACACTGCCTGATTCGTGTTCAACTTGCCATATATTTTTATTAAACGCTTTTCTAAAATAAAGTCATAACTATACTTTAAATTAAATTTATTCAAACAAAAATTTATCTTCTCTTTTATTTCATCAACTTTAAGTAGACCATTCTTGTTTTTACATATTTCCCGTTGCGTTTTAGGACAATTATTAAAATTCACGCACAAGTTTGACCCATAAAAACCGCAATAATCATTTTCGCCTTGTGCATAAGCTATCGCACAAGAAGTGGTCTTAAATATTGGATACTCACCTTTATATAAATACAATTTATTATAAGCATTCTCTGTCCAAACTGACTCGCTGGCTTTTATATCTTCCAGTTCCCTTACTTGCATTGGCAGAAGCTGAATCTGATCATCACCATCAATTTTCAGTCCTATCGTTACTGAACATATTGCGTAATCCTTTACAAAACTTAAAACTTCGTTTATTTTCTCATCTGTTGAATTTTGCTCTAAAAATGGACGCCAATAGTGTATTACAGGAATGTTATTAGCCTTAAGATTTACAAAATTTGCTTTTATATTTTCTTTATTCACCCCAATTTCAATGTCTTTATCAAGTCCAGAGTAAGAAAGCAAAAATAAAACTTTAAGTCCATTCAACATATATATTTTTACTTTTTCAATAAAATCTTTAGGGATAAAACACTTTGTAATGAAAACTATATTATTTTTAAGTTTGTTAACACTAAAAAGTTCTAGAAGCTCTAAACAATAATCAATATTCATTTTAGTCGCAAAGACATCTGTAGAAGTAAATAGACAAAGCGGAAAATTTTCACAATAATACTCGCTCGCCTTCAATAACTCATACGCTGCTTTCGGCTCAACAAGTATATTCGGTTTAATTCCTCTAATATTGTACTTGTTTAAAAAACAGTACTTACATGAATTAATACAACCATGGATAGGGTTCAGCGCCAACCAAGACGCATGTAAATCTACAATAGGACAAGATTGATTAATTTGTCCATTCATTTTCTTTTCCATTAGACACGCTCCATTCCAAATCAAATACTCTTTCTTTAACATTACAATATTTACAAAATTCTATTGGTTGAGCTAATCTATGCAAAATCTCATCCTTTGTAATATCATCATATATGTTTATGTAATCATTTTTTGAAATAATTAGATTTCTATTAAATTTCTTATTAAAAAATTGAATATATGCTGGTGGTGTGCAAGTAAAGATTTTCCCCTCAAATAATTGAACACAATGATTTGCATAGAAGCAATTTTTAAAATTAAATTCAACGTCCTGTTTACCACTAATATCAAGAGGTATTTTATAGGATGTTTTCTTTTTATAACCTGTGTTTCCAAAGTATTCGAAATTACAACCTTTTTCTATTAAAAATTTCTCCACCTCTAAATAATCAAAGTCAATAGGATATTTAGTAATAACAATTTTCACATTATCCTTTCTGCAACTTTCAAAAAAAACTATCCTTTTGTCTTAAAATAAGCGTGCCGTTGGTTACAACATCAATTTCAGAATTAACAAACAGTTTCGCTGTTGCATCAATTAATTTGTCCACATTCTTATTTAGCAATGGTTCTCCACCAAGCAAGAGAATTTTTTCAATATCCCCATCAAAAATAGAATACAGCCTTTGTATGTCTTTATAAAACTGTTTCTCATTGAAACTTTCATTTTCGCAAATGCAAGAAAAATGATCGCAACCTTTACATCTTAAATTGCAACTATTTGCTAAATGAATTTCAATTTGTTTCAGCCTCTTTTGTGGAACTTTGCAAGCAAGTTCTTTTAAAGATTTAGGCAACACCTTTTGCATATATTATCTTCTATCTAAATAAACTTCCAAACCCTTTTGGTGATATAGCAAAGGCAATAAATCTTTAACCTTATCTAGTTCTACTTCGACAACAGTATGTCCTTCTTCTAAAGGATCACCATGTTCTTCAGCTACTTCTACTACAAAAAAGTTTACTAACGACTCAAGTGGCCATTGTCCTGCAGCAAGCCAAAAACAGTCAACAGTAATAAGTTCTTTTATACTGGTAATTTTATAACCTGATTCCTCAATAAATTCTCTTTTTAGACATTCCTCTTTTGTTTCACCATCTTCAATTCCACCACCAATAAAAGAATGTTGTCCTTTTTTAATAACAAGTAGCATCTTGCCATTTCTCTCGCAAATACCAAAGCAAGTTTCTCTAAAATCATACTTTCTATCTGGAATTTTCTCTCCGATCACAATTTTTTTCATAATTTTCTCCTGTTAATGTTATTATAATCTTTAAATAACCACAATTAAATTATATCAAAGTAGTGCAAATAATTCAAACTTTTTGACTATTTATAAAAAGTATCATTTTCGATGCGTACTTCCAAGTCTTTAACAATGTCTTCTAAAATTTTATCACGGTTTACCGAAGTATCATAAAATTTTAGTCCCCTACTTTTGAATTCATTCAAGAAATAATCATTACTTTCTTTTAAAATATCACAGTATTTTTTTAATTCTTCATCGGACACATGATATGTCCAGTCAGTATCTTTATCAAAAGTTTTAAGCATTTTATAATAATCATCACTACTTTCAAGTGGACAACAAAGATAAATTATAATATACCTTTCAAGTATTTTTTCTGATTGCAAAGCATCTAAATCAAAATACGCGCCTTCATATATATAGTTTAGCCCCCTTCTCAACTTTGAGCTTCCACTACTTGACTTGAGATAGCTCATTAGAAAGTCCTGAATATTTTTGACTGATTGACCATCATGATTAGAATGATTTATGTTTAATTGCGGAAATGACTGTTCAAATGCTGTAACAAGTGGGTCTGTCATAATCACGCTATAACCTATCTTTTTTGATAACTTTATTGCCAATGTTGTTTTTCCGCTTCTGCTTGTACCAAAAATAATTATATTTTTTTTAAGTTTCATTTTTCTCTCCATTGTCTATTTTATTTTTTAACCAGGACAGCGAAAAACGTATATTCTTACATGACTTTAAGTTTGAAAGCAAATTATTTAGATATTTAAAACCTAATTCTCCCAATTTCTCACAATGTACGCATATTCCAATATCTCTACCTTCTGTAATTCGTTTGTATATTTGTAAATTTACAAATTCTTCACTTGTAAACTCTTCTTCAAGTTTCCAATTAATTAATTCTACATTCGGGCTAACAGACCTCTCAAATGTTGTCCTATTATCTAAAAAAGTTGATATAACTGCGAAATGTTTTTTTAATAAATCTGACATCATGACATCGATGCTGTTAAAAGGCGGTGTCAACATGCTCATAAATTGACTTGAAAATTCTTTTTCTAACTTGGTTTTATTTACAAGCACATTCTCATATAAACATTTATCATTTATAAGTTCGCAAGGCAAATTTTTGCTATTATTTTCATGGTTATATCCATGTTGCGAAACTATTACACTTGCATTTGCTCTTATCGTATTCGCCGTTTGTTCCTCTAATTGAATAGGAATTACAGCGTAAACAGATGGTACTTTAAACTGACTTACCATTTGGTCTAGTTTTACAAAATTTTCAGTATAAAATCCGATATCATCACACCTTAACCATACATTAAAAGTTCTTTCAGATTTTTCAATAAAGGATTTTATTGATTCTATATCCAAAAAGCCTCCTTTATCACGTACACTTTTCTTTCCTATTTATTATAACATATAAATACTATATTATCAATGTTGCATTACAAGAATTTGACTTTTTAAACAAAACATATTATCATTTTTATAGGAGAAAAATTATGGTAAATATTGGAATAATCGGCTATGGTTTTATGGGACAAAAGCATGCAAAAGAAATAAAAAAATTTAAAGATTTTAACTTACTTGGAATTTATGATATTCGCAATTGGAAAAATGATCTGGATAAAGAAAACGGCATAAATACATATTCAAGTTATGCAGAAATGCTGGCTGATCCTAAATTAGAATTTTTTTTAATTGCTTTGCCAAACCATCTGCATATGGAATATTCTATTGAGGCAATGAAAAAAGGTAAACATGTTTTTTGCGAAAAACCAGTCGCCTTAAATCTTAAAAAAAAATGTATATGGCTTCAGAAAAATATAACAAGTTTCTATTTATACACCAGAATCGCAGATTTGATAATGATTTTTTAACAATTAAAAGTATTCTCTTAAATACTGAATTTAATATTCGACAATTAGATTCCTTTGTCGTAGGAGGCCGAGGTATACCTGATGGCTGGCGACGAGAAAGAAAGTTCGGTGGCGGGATGCTTTATGACTGTGGAGTGCATCTTCTCGACCAAATAAATTGCATAATAGAAGAAACCAACGAAAACATAAAATCTCTATATTGCAAATTCTCTCATACACAAGCATTTGATGTTGACGATGGAGTAAAAATTATATTAACTTCTTCCACTGGCAAAATATTTAATATAAATATTGATACAAACACATTCATCGATACACCTCGTTGGATTGCGTATGATGAGAAATCAACAACTATTATTAAAAATTGGGACCTTGCTGGATACATTGCAACAAGGTTGAATACAGATTTTGATAATAGTAGCAATATCTTGGGAAACGGATTCTCAAAAACAATGACAAAATTGTCTGACCGTTCAATAAAACATTCTCCCCTTCCTGACAACGTTTGTGGCGATGAAATGGCCTTTTATAAAAATATTTGCGAATGAATAAACGGGACTTCAACCCCTCTAGTCACAAAACAACAATCCATCGAAATCATGAAGCTTATTGATGCATGTTTCCTTAGTGACAAACTTGACAAAATTATTAAATTTTAAACGATATTGATATAAGAAAACGCTCAAATTCTTCGCGTTGTTCTTGCGTATCTAAAGAAAACGCTCGTTTTGGTTCATTATCCTTTCACACTTAAAAAACGGACATGGATAACCATGACCGTTTTTATTTTGGTGTTCCCAACAGGACTCGAACCTGTGACTAACCCTTAGGAGTCGCAATTTTTTTTGCAATTTTCTTATTTTTTAATGATTTTTTTGTGTTTTGATTACTTTTTTTCTTAATTTTCACCCGTTTTGAACACTTCTTTGCGTAATTTTTGTGTTATTTACTAACTTTTTTTTAAAACTATACCAAAACTATACCAAAAATGATCAATTTAAAAACACCATAATTTTTATTATTTATCTTCAAACAGACTTAATTGCTGTTTATTCTCTTTGACTCTAACTATATACTCATCAGGATTTTTCTCTGCTTCTTTCG
>CARBWQ010000023.1 GCA_948949055.1 uncultured Eubacteriales bacterium
CAATTTTAGGAGATTATTTGACAAATTCAAAATCACTTCTAAATGTTTTTGTGCTACTCGACATTAGACATATTCCAACAGAACAAGATAGTCAAATGATAAAATTCCTTATCTATTACAACATTCCTTTTTCTATCATTGTTACAAAAGCAGATAAGCTTGCAAAAAGCAAGATAAAACAAAGCGTGATACAAATTGCAAAAGCTCTTAATCTTCGTGAAGAAATCTTTTTGGTAAGCAGTTCAGTTGGACAACTTGGCAAAGAGGATATTTTAAGAGTAATTGAAAATAAGCTAGAAATAGAGAATTGATTTTAAACAGAAAGTAATTATCTTAGGTTGAGATTAATTTAATTAAATGACAACTTTATTTATATTTAAAAAACTATAAGGTTTATAAAAATTAAAATCAATTTTATCGACATTAGGAGTTTAAGTTGTATAAAATAAAAAGTGGTGTTGTGACTTGTACTATTGAAAATTATGGTTATGATGGTGAGGGAGTTGCGAGAGTGGATGGAAAAGTGGTGTTTATTCCTTACGCATTAAAAGGGGAGCTCGTCAGGGCTGAAATAACTAAATCTCATTCATCTTTTTCAAATGCTAAATTAAAAGAGGTTGTTGAGCCAAGTGAAAAAAGAGAAAATCCTCCTTGTCCTTATTTTGGAAGATGTGGTGGTTGCAGTTATCAACATACCTCATATGAAAACGAGCTTGAAATAAAAAGAAATCTTTTGACTGGTCAGCTTAAAAAAATAGGGTTTAATGGAAATATTGAAGTTGTTAGGTCACAACAAAAGTATCAATATCGTAATAAGATTCGTCTATTTGTAGGCAGAAATGGTTTGGCACTGAGAGAAAAAGGAAGCCATAATTTATGTCACATTGATAAATGTTTGTTAATTAACGATGAAATGAATAAAGCAATAACTGCCATAAACACTTTCATTTCGGCGCAAAACTTATTTAAGGTTTATAGTGAAATAGTAATTAGACAGGAGAACGACAATCTAGCAGTCATTTTTTATAGAAAAAATAAGGATAAAATTATTAACTATCAAGGTGTTTTTCTTATGCTTGGCTCTCATTTTGGTATATTTGAATGTTATAAGAACAAATATGAATACATTATGGGATTAAAGCAACTCGAATGTGAGGAACATGGTCTTAAATGTAAATTCGCTCCAAACAGTTTTCATCAAGTTAATAAATTTATAGGACCTATGCTTTATGAATTTGTTGTGAAAAATGTAGTAGGAAAGTCTGTTGCAAATTGTTATAGTGGAGCAGGAGTTTTAAGTGGATATATTGCAAGCAAAAAAAAGAGGGTTGTCGGGATTGAACTTGGAATAAATGAACATAGAGATGCCGAGAGATTAAAAGAGGATAATAATTTGTTCTTTTTATCAAATCATTGTGGTGATTGTGGTGAAATTTTGCCGGATATAGATGAAATTGATACTATAATTGTAGATCCACCTAGGGCAGGTATGGAGAAAAAAGTTGTAGAAACTATAAATAGAAAAACTTGCGATAGGCTGATTTATATTTCTTGTAATAGTGCTACGTTTATCAGAGATGCTGAAAGATTAAGTGCATATAAATTAAAACAGGTAAGTATTTTTGATATGTTTGCAAGAACAGGTGAATATGAAGTGGTAGGCATATTTGATAAAATTAAATAAGATAGTATATAATTCATTATGTAATTATATAAACTTAAATATAAAAATAAAAAAGCAATCATTAAGATTGTTTTTTTATCCAAGTAGGAAAGCTTGAATTATGACATCTTCTGCTTCTTTTGGACTTAACCCGAGTGTCATAAGTTTTATTAGTTCATCTCCTGCGATTTTTCCGATTGCCGCCTCGTGTACTAGTGAAGCTTCTTTGCTTACAGCATCAATTTTAGGAGTCGAGATAATTCTTGCATTATCAAGAAGAATTCCATCACATTCGACATGACCAAAGCAATCGTTCTTTCCAACAATGTTTGATTGAAATTCTTGGAAGGAATTATCGCGAGCCACGCTATGGCTGACAACTTCGACTGCCGAATTTTTACCAATTAGTTCCACTTTAAAATCAGTTTTGGCAGTTTGGCTACCATCTGTAAGAATGTTCTCTTGAATTGTGAGTTTAGCATCTTGATATATTTTTGCCTTGGTTTTTCTTACTGTTGAAGTAACTCCTCCTAGTTGAGTAGTTTCCATAATCATGTGTGAGCCTTCTTTGAGCGAAATTTTAGTCACAGGATTTAATACCTTTCCTCCCGAGCCTTCACCTTCGCCAACATGTCTTTCAATGTATTTGACTTTACTATTTTTCCCTAAGTGGAAAGAGTGAATTCCGTTGTGGACGCTTGTTTTACAAGTTGCGTTATGAATTCCACATCCAGCGACAATTACAACGTCTGAGTTTTCGCCAATATAAAAATCATTATAAACTAGGTCACTAAGTCCTCCCACTGTAATAATAACAGGGATATGGACGCTTTTTCCTATTACATTTGGTTTGACGATTATATCTATACCACTTTTGTCTTTTTTTGGTATAATATCAATTTCTTTTGTTGTTTGCCTGCCAACTCCTTCTCCATTTTTGCGTAAATTGAAAGCACCACTGGGAATCTTATGCAGGTCAGTTAATTTCTCAAATAATTTTTGTTCTATATTTTCCATTTTGCTCCTAACTAATTTTTATCAATTTAAAGATTTGACTATTTTAATTTTCCACATTTGTTTTCAGATAAGGTAGATTTAATATTTTCATAGCTATCTATTTTTTCTATTTTGCCATTTCTTAAAAGTATAACTTTGTCTGCAAGTTCAAGAATTTTTTGTTGATGACTTACTATAATGTTTGTTGCTCCCTTTAATGACGCGAATATCCTTGTAAGATTTTCAAAGCTCCACAGGTCAATTCCTGCCTCAGGTTCATCAAATATATTTACCTTTCCACCTTTGGATAAAGCCATTGCAAGCTCAATTCGTTTTTGTTCTCCACCAGATAGGCTATCATCAAAAGGTCTATCTAAATAATCCTTCGCACATAGACCGACACAGGAAAGATATTCACATATTTGACCTACATTGTTCTTTTTGCCACTTGCTATGTCTAAAAGTTCTCGAACTTTTATTCCCTTAAAAGTGATGGGTTTTTGAAAGGCATAACTTATTCCAAGGTTTGCTCTCTTGTCAATAGATAGGGTTGTAATATCTTCATTTTCTAGATAAATTTTGCCTTCACTGCTTTCAAGTATTCCCATGATAAGTTTAACAAGAGTTGACTTGCCACTTCCATTTGGTCCTGTAATTACATAGATTTTATCACTTTCCAATTGTAAATCGACACCTTTTATAATTTCCTTTATTTTTCCATTCTCTGTCACATTATAATGTAAATTTTCAATTTTTAGCATTTTTTCACCATTTTTTCGCCTTTTTTTTTATTATATTACATAAATTATCGCATTTACGATAAGAATATTTAAATTTCTATTATTGTTATTCCTGGATTTGAGGTTGTCATGTCAGGGTCATTATAGATTGTTTTATCTTTTAATAATATCCGTTTACTTTGCTCGTCAAACATATTCCATTTATCGCCACCAAAGTAATTTTGAATAAAGCCACTCTTTTTCCATTGAGATAGCGCCTTTCTTAAATGAAGGGCAATTACTCCACCTTTGCCATGAGAACCATAACCATGCAAAACTTTTATTGCCACTAGACCTTCTTTTTTGGCATGTTCAATTTCAATTTCAACGGTTGCAATAGCGAGTTCAACATTATAACATCCGTCTTTTAGGTCTATAAGTTTGAGCATGTATTTCCTCCAAATGCCATTTTAGCACAAATGCAATAAATATACAATTATTTTCGTGGTTTAATTAACATAGATGGCAAAAAGCTTGACAATTGTTTTTATAGAAAGTTAAAATATAATATATAAGATAATTTTATAAATATCTTTCTGTGCTAGGCTTGTATTTAAGTTGTTAAATTCAGTATTATATAAGTAAGAGGAGGTGGAAATGATAAGTAATAAAAGAAATATTTTTTATTTGTTATTTACATTTGTACTTTGTTTGTTGGCTGGACTTTTTCTTTTCTTTTCGCATGACAGAAATATTTCACTAGCAGGTTCTACTACTGCTGCTTTAAAAATAGATACATATGGATACCATAATGGAGGTGATGGTGTATATTCACCAGCCGATGTGTCTTTGACCATATACTATGGCCGTAATAAGCCAAAAAAAATGGGTTCTACTTTATCTTTGGGGCGTGGAAGTAGAGATGGAAATACAAAAATTAGTTACAACAACTCAGTATCGTATACTATCCAGACCAAAGGAAGAGAGGTGTCTTGCACTGTTAGCAATGTCCAGAGTAATGTAGAATATAATAAAATGGAATTCCAATATAGACAAGGCACATTTGGTGGCAATGCTATAACTTCTGGTGGTAATTATAAGTCTCATAATTCTACTCAATCATCATCAACTTCTTATACTTGGGAGTTTGATGTGTATGGGAGTCATGGTGAGTCAAATACATATGTGACAGTTCTTATACATTTTACATATTCATATTTACTTTATGATGGAAACTCTCATAAACAGACTGTTAAATTAAGTAATAATAATACCTCAACATCATTTACAAGTTCAAATTTTTCAAAAACGGGCTACACATTAAATGGTTTTTATACTAATTCAAGTGGTGGAATAAAATATTTTAATGTTAATGGCTCTACTATTACTTCTGAATTTGACAGACCACCACGAGCAGGCGAAGTATACGCTCAATATAGCCCTAACAACTATACTGTGAACTTTAATGGCAATGGTGCAACTGGTGGTTCGACTGCTAGTCAAGGTTTTACATATGATTCATCTCAAAGTTTAAGAGCAAATGGTTTTACAAAGACGGGATATTCATTTGCAGGTTGGGCAACGTCAGCAAATGGAAATGTAGTTTATTCAAATCAACAAAGCGTAAAAAATCTTGCAACCAGTGGTTCAACTACTCTTTACGCAAAGTGGACGCCTAATAATTACACAGTTGATTTTAATGGTAATGGAGCGACAGGTGGCTCAATGAAAAGTCAAAATTTCACCTATGATTCATATCAAAATTTAACTGCAAATGGTTTTACAAAGACGGGACATTATTTTGATGGCTGGGCGACATCAGCAAGTGGCAGTAAGGTTTACTCAAATCAGCAAAATGTAAGAAATCTTGCAACTGGTGGCTCGACTACGCTATATGCAAAGTGGCTGGGAAATAAATACACTTTGAGATTTAAAGATGGCAAGAATGATAATGGGCAAGATAATATTCTTTCATCAATATCAAATGTTTTATATGGGTCAGATTTTACCTTTCCAGTGCCGAAAAGAGAGGGTTATATATTAGTTGGCTGGAAATATGGAGATGTAACATATACAGATAGAACTATAAATATAAATTTTGATTTAAGAAACGAGGATGTTATTACTTTTGAAGCAGTGTGGGAAGCTATTAAATATAAAGTAAGGTTTATATCGGGTACAAATGATGGAAAAAGTTATGAACAGGAATTTACTTATAGTGACAAAAGAGATGGAGAAGTAAGAAAGAGCTTGACACCTTTTTCAGAGTTAGGTTTTAGTAAAGAGGGATATACTTTCGTCAACTGGGAATTTGGAGATACAAAATATAGTGACCAGGCAAGTATATTAAACTTAACTACCATTAATAATAAAATCTTAAAATTCACTGCTAAGTGGTCACCAATAAATTATAAAATTAGATTAAATTCAAATAATGGATACTCGTCAATGCAAGAAATAGATTGTGTGTATGATGAAGAGTGTACTCTTCCAAGTATGCCATTTAGTTATATTGGACATCTATTCAAATATTGGTCAATAAGTCCAACTGGCAATGGTGAAATATTCTTAGATGAGGCTACACTAATGAATGTCGTTAACACCAATAGTGGCATTTACAATCTTTATGCAGTTTGGGAGGAAACTTGGAGTGCCAACGCAATAGAGCCAACAAGAAAGAATGAAAATGGATTTGTTGTTTATCAAGTGTCATCTCCTGAAAATTTGGGTTGGATTTCATTGCAAATTCAAAATGGCGAAAGTCTAACTGGAATAAGATTTGAACAGACAAAGGCAATTAATCTTAGTGGTTATACCTGGCTACCAATAGGAAATGAACAGGTTAAATTCAAAGGAAATTATAACGGAAATGGTCTTCCAATCCATGGTTTGAATACTCTTAATCAGACCAACGCTTATGGAAATCAGCTTTATTCACATGTAGGCTTATTTGGAGTTACATCAAGTTCGACTTTAACAAATATCAATATAGGTTCGGGCAATATTTATGGCTATGATGTAGTAGGTGCATTGGTAGCTTTTGCTGAATTTGGCAATATTACAAATTGCAGAAGCGAGGCGACCGTTCAAGGACATGACGTCGTAGGCTTAATTGCCTCTTGCAAAAGCGCAAGAATAACTTCATGTTATAATTATGGAAATGTAATAGGAGATCAAGTTGTCGGTGGAATTGTTGGTGAATTTGGAGGATTGTCTAGTGAACTAGAAGATAAAACAATATTCACTATCAAAAACTGCTATGTGAGAGGGCTTGTAAAAGGCAATTCAGTGGTAGGTGGAATAATCGGAAACGTTTATAGTGACATTGCAACTATTCAATCTTGCGCTTTTAATGGAGTTCTTGATAACGATGGAATATATTATGGTCTTTTACTGGCTACCTTGCAAGAAGATAGTAGAGTTGACATAAAAGATTGTTTAGGAAAATCCACCGAAATAATAGCATTCATAAATGATGGCAATGTAGAAATTGAAAGTTCTATAATTGAAAATGATTACTTAAAAGCTTATTACGATGGTGACTTTTCTAACTGGGTTAAAACGGAGAGTGGTCAACCTCTGCCAAGTGGGTTAAGCTGGATAGGTGGAACAGGTGAAGCTTTGACCAAGGAAATGTTAGATAACATGGGATACACTAAAATGTTAGTTAACAAGGGATACACAAAAGTTGCAGATTAAAGTCAAAGTGATGATTAATTTTAATTGAAAGAGTGAAAAAAATTAATCGCCATAGAAAATACAATAAAAAGGAGGAGTTATCTCCTCTTTTTTTAAAAAACAATTGACAATATATGATAAAATATGTAAACTCTTTGTGAAAACGATGAAAAAGAGAGTAGTTTTAAGTCTTTGTTTCTCAGAGAGGCATGTTGGTGTGAATTGCTAAACAACTTATAATGAAAGACACTTTGGAGTTTGACAAGTTAATCAAAGAGGCCTTTATGGCAAATTAGGTGGCACCGCGGATATATTTATTCGTCCTAATGTAAGAAATTTACGTTGGGGCGATTTTTTTGTGTTTAGCCCCAAAAAGGAGGCATTTTATGACAACACAAATTGCAAATTTAAAAGAGGGAAGAGTTCGCTTTCAGGGCATGATTGATGTAGTTCGTGACAAAAAGAACATACAATTTATAGTTATTAAAGACTACACAGGAAAAATCCAAGTGACTGTTGATAAAGTTGCTCACCCAGAAGTTGGAGAGGTATTCTCACATCTACTTACCGGTTCTACTGTACTTGTTGAAGGTGAACTTGTAAAAAGTGAGTATGTTAAGCTTGGTGGACAAGAAGTTTTGGCAGATAAGGTGGAAATCACTAGTACTGCTGAGGCATATCCAATAGGACCAGAAAGTAATATCGACCAAAGACTTGATTATCGCTGGCTCGACCTTAGGCAAGATAAAAATTTATTGATTTTTAAAGTTCAATCACTACTTTGTAATGCAATGAGGGAATATTTAAATGATAGAGATTTCGTTGAGATTCACACGCCAAAGCTTATCGCTACTGCATCAGAAAGTGGCTCTGAGGTGTTTGAAGTTAAATACTTTGACGGACTTGCTTATCTTGCTCAAAGCCCACAATTTTATAAACAAATGGCAAATTCAAGTGGTTTTGGTAGAATATATGAAGTTGCTCCTGTTTTCCGTGCTGAAAAGTCACACTCAAAGAAGCATGCAACTGAGTTCACTAGCTTTGACCTAGAATTCTCTTGGATTGAGAGCTTTGAAGATGTTATGGCTCTTGAAGAAGAGATGATTGAGTACGGCCTAAGAAAGGTTAAAGAAAAATATGGCGATTTAATCAAAGAAACTTTTGGTGTTGAGGTTGTTGTTCCAACATTACCTTTCCCAAGAATTAAACTTGCCGATCTCTATAAGGAACTTGAAACTCGTTATGGTTATGTCACCGAAGAAGAAAAAGATGACCTTTCAACCGAGGCTGAAAAACTTTGTGCGAAATTTGCAAAAGATGTCTATGGCCATGAATTCCTTTTTGTAACAGATTATGGTCCAAGAAAGAGAGCATTCTATCACCTTCGTAAAGATGGTATTCCACAAGGCTATGACCTTATTTGGAAGGGAATAGAAATTACCACAGGTGCTCAAAGAGAACACAGATATGAAGTTTTGAGAGAACAAGCAAAAGAAAAGGGACTTGAAAAAGATGTTGAGTTCTATCTTCAATTCTTCAAATATGGTTGTCCTCCACACGGTGGATTTGCAATAGGCCTTGACAGAATGATTTTAAATTTATTAGAGCTTTCAAATATCAAAGAAGCAATGTTCATCTTCCGTGGCCCAGAGCGTATGACTCCTTAAAAAAATAAATAAATTGCAGAATGTTAAATTATATTATTATATATGTCCAGCATATGAAAATATACTTTGACATTTTGCTTTTTTTATGTTAAAATACTTTTAGTGAAATCGGCCTATAAATAGTTAGGTTTTTGGAGGGTAAAGTGGACGAAAAATTAAAGAAAGATTTAAACAATGTTTTGAAAAATAATAAAAACTGGCCATTAATTATTGAAGGTGGAGTGAGTACAAGTGACTTTTTAAGTGCAACACTTTTGCCAGCTTCTACGCCATCTGCTAGTCTTGGCGTTATAAATGACATAAATGGACCAGTATTGCCAGAATGGGTAAAGAAAATTGAAGAGAAGGAGCAAGACAAGACCAATCTTCTTGTGATTACCGATT
>CARBWQ010000024.1 GCA_948949055.1 uncultured Eubacteriales bacterium
TTTTTAACCTTTTTTACCCCTTTCCACGATACTCCCTCGCCCGTTGTGGGAGTTGGGTTGCAATTTTGCGATTTAACTGCATTTTAAATCTAGAATTTTTAGTTAAGTTTTTTAATATATTATATAATTTATCATTTATTTTTAATATTTCTTTGCTTGAAAAAGTTTATCAGAAAACTCAGATTATATCTGTTAACATTTTAAAATATTGACTATTCCCCCAATTTATGTTATTGTTTTATTGGAGGAAATATGGACGAACAAAAGAAAATTATCATATTCGATTTTGATGGAACACTTTATAGTGGAGATCATAAATTTGATTTAGTTGAAGAAAAAGTTAATAGAAACAAAAGAAAGTTTTTGCCAAACTTAACAGATGAACAATATGAGAAAGTTTGCGATGAAAATCCCCACTGGCTTAAAGTTTTTGGTGGAGCAGAAATTGTAAACGTAATATATGAATTAAAGGAAAAGTATAAAGAATATAATATTTCAGTAGACGCCTTTTATCAATGGCAACAAGATGATATTTATGACATTGTCATTGACGAAGAACTTGTTGCCAATCCTAATGAGATATTTAATATCACTCAAAAATATCATTGTTATATAGTTTCAAATTCTTCGCCTAACCACTTAGAGTTTTATATGAAAAAACTTGGAATTAATCCAAGTTGGTTTGTGAAAGTTATTAGTAATCGATTTGAAGAGCTTGACAGAACAAAAGAGCATTATTTCAAAGATATAATGATAAAAGAAAACGTGAGACCAGGACAAGTCTATGTATTTGGAGATAGTAAAATTTCGGATATATTACCTGCACAAAATCTTAATATGAATGCTTATTATATTGAAGATGCAAGCAAACTTGTTTCTATTTGTTTGAATGCAATTGAAATAGAAATAGAAAAAGACTAAAATTTAGTCTTTTTTTATTATAGATAGATAGCTAGAATTTAAAAATTTTTAATTACTGAATTTTAGTTATTAATAACCTCATCTAACATTTGTCTACATACCTGTCTCTTTAAATTGTCTAGCTTAATTATTTCAACAAAGATAGCTATTATTTCATTGTTTGAAAATTTAAACTTATTTGTATAAACGATATCATCAAAATAGTAGTTTATGCTTAAAAGCCCACCTGATTCAAAAGATTTTTCAATAATCTTTCTTATACTTCTTTCAATAGATGCCTCTTTGGTATTATATTGGGTTGCTAAAATTGGATAGACCTCAGTAGTCACTCCACCGACCTTTCTATCATGATTTAAATGATACAAAATCGCACTACGCAGATAATCAAAACCTTGCATTTGTGGTTGAAATTTAAAACTCAACATTAATTTTGTAACTTTGTCATAATTAGTTGCTTCATTGCTTAAATCTATCATTTTCAACCACCTTTTTGTTTTTTTTACAAAACTTCAATATTATTTTACAAAATATTATTTAATTTGTAAAATAAATTTGAAAAATTTTCTATAAAATTTGATAGATTTTTCTATAAATTTATAAAAACAATAAAAAAATCAGCTATAAATAGTTGTAAACTATTCAAGCTGACAGTTTTTAAAGCAAATCAAATTCCATAAGCAGAGCTAAATGATCAGAAATAACATCTTCTAGAACTTCAAAATGCTTAACTTTAATTTTATTATTTACAAATATATAATCACATACTATATCGCCTACATCCAAGCCATCGTCAAAAGTAGGCCTTGTTGAAGTAATACCATTCTCAACAATTAAGTTGCGAAATTTTGGATGAAAGTTTTTTATACTTTGCGTATGTGCGAGAAGATTAAAATCTCCTAAAATTATACAAGGTATGTCCTGTCTTGCAACTTTTAATATAAATTCAGTTTGTGCCAGCGTACGTTCATCATCAGTTTTGGTTTCATTCCATACACCATGCACATTTATCACTTGAAGCAATTTCCCGTCGACATTTATTACAGCATTTTGGATTGATCTGCACCAATCTTTTTCTCTAAAATGAGTTGCATCATACTCAAATCGATAATCATTATAATAAAACATATTCTGATGCTCTACTATCTCTTTCTTGGACATAATCATTAGACCTTGTTGAGCAAGTCCACCAAAGCTTTGAACATAAATGCCATTTTTGGTTACACCCTTGGTTTCAAAAAGTGGAGCATATTCAGTAAATGGATAATCAACCACCTCATCAAGCTGTCTTCTTTTATGATAAATTTCAAAACATTCGTCATCAATACCATTCATAACTTCTTGAAAGGTACAGATATCAGGATTCTTGCGATATATCAATTTTTTTAGTTCTATAATATTATCCAATTTGTTACTTACATTCAAATCCAAAATTCTCATATTGTACTTTAACCTTCTTTTCTCATTTCATCTATTTTATCTTTCAAATATTGTGCAAAATATTGATAATATTTATCCTGCAATTCTTTTTTCTTCCAATCAAAGCCAGTGACAATTCCTCTACAATATTTACTGCCACATGTACATGCAAAAGAATAATCTTCATTATCAATAAAGCCATAATCAGTAGTAAGCTCTTCATCTTTTTCTATATCTCTCATAGCAACAAAGGTAATTTCTCCTCTCAGTCCACAGTTTGGCTCACACGAATGATTTTGATAAAGTTTTATTCCATCTTCTTCCTCCAAATTGGTTGCTGCCAAAAAATACTCATCACTTATTGGAAAGTAACTATTGATAACTCCACTTGAAAATATTTCATCTCGTTTTAAAATATGCCCACCTTTTATAAAGACAATTTCATCTTTATAAATTTTTTCTTTGGCAAACAAACCCTTGCCATTTAAACTACCCTTTCTTATTTCCACTTTTGGGCTATAAACTGATTTAACCATAGTAACCTCTTATTCTTTTCCTTCCAGCTTTTCTTTTGCCACTATTATAAAAAGAAACATGCTCTAATTATATTGATTAAATTTCAAAACGTTGCGTATCAATTTCATAGTCTTTTGTAATAGATTTATCTATGCTGTTGTCTATCTTATAAAATTTATCTGCAATCTTTCTAAGCTCTTTTGATAACTCACGAGAGCGATAATATCTTGATATAACTTTGTCGTCAGGTACATAATGACCACCCTGCTTAGTTCGCCTTTCCACTCTTTCAATGTTGATACGAGGATCAACAGTTTTAACATAGATGGCAATAATTTTATATCCTTCGCTTTTAGCCTTTTTTAGCAGTTCTAATTTACTAGGATGAGAAAGTACCGTTTCATAACAAAATGATTTACCCTCTCTAATATAATTATCTACAAGCTCCATAGTATAATACATTGACTTTTTATTTCGCTCGTCTAAATTTTCAATGTCTGAAAATAACTTGTTGCAAAATAAATCTGCATTTACATATTGGGCTTCTAATTTATGCTTGAAATATAAATTAGCTAAAAGTGTTGATTTGCCACTTCCATTTGGTCCAGCAAATACATATATAGTCTTATCATTTTTTGGTTCAATCTCACCAGCCTTCATTAGTATCTTGTTTGTCAATTTGAACTCAAATGCAAACATAGGCACCTCCGGTTTCTTTCTTATTTTAAGCATTCTGCACGTACCTCTATTAGTTCTTTTTCTTTTTCGTATCTCTTCATTATGGCGTTATTAAACTGGCAATTGCCAATATAGCCAAAATATTTTTCTATATCATGTTTGTCAAAAAACCTCTTATTGTACCCCTCGACATAATAATAATTCTCTTCCAGTTTTTCACCTTGACCTGCTCCATGATTGATGTCATCAACTGAGTTCACTCTGGCATAAAGCTTTCCACCATTCTTTAAAACTCTCCTAATCTCTGCCATAATCTTTTTTGTCATCTGATCGCTAAAATAATGCAGACACAAATCGGCAATTATGACATCAAAGCTGTCATCCTTAAACGGAAATGGCTGTGTTAAGTCTAAACATCTTATTTCTATGCCTGGGCAATAATTTTTAACACTTTCAAGTGCGACCTCTGACAAATCTGTCGCAAGTTCTGTAAACCCACGTTCTTGAAGAAACTTCGCATTATTACCTAGCCCACAACCTAACTCTAAAATCTTGTCGTCTTTTTTTATTTCAAAAAGCCACTTTTCGAGCCAGCCATCATACTTAATTTCTCCCATAAATTTTTTATGATTGGCATTCCAATAATTGTTAAATGTTTTTTCCATCATATTCCTCCTACGTCTACAACTCGCAAATTTTCCCAGCTAATTCTACAACTCTATTTCATAATAATCCTCAGATGTTAGTCTTTCTTTATGATTGATTAGTTTTCCACCATTTTTCATAATCACCTTTTTTGAGGCAGTATTACTTGAATAACATCCAGCTCTCGCTATTTTGTTTCCTCTTTCTCTTAAAATATCTAGTGCCAATTTCATTGCCTCTGTTGCATATCCCTTTTTGCGTTCAGTTGGTCTGATACCATAACCAATGTTACCAGAAAAGTTTTCATCTAGCACTCTGACAAGATTGAATCTAATATTTAAAGTACCAACAATCCTTTCATCACTTTTTCTAATAACTAAATATGTAATTTGAGGTGATTTATCCTGTTCATAACCAGAAAATTTGATGTTTTTCTTTTGTTGTTGTCTAAAAAATAACTCATCAAAACTTTTACAAGAGGTCGCACCACTTAATCCATTAATTTCACTTCCAGCCTCAACAAATTCATTAATGTAACTTATAACCTCTTCTTTATCCTCATATGCCATTTCTCTTAGATATAACCTATCCATATTTCCTCCGAATTTGAAACATCAACATACATTTAAAATAAAAATTTTAATATGCTTATATAGACACAAAAAGTATAACACAATAAAATCAATTTTGCATTAAAATAATTAAAAAAGATTGCAATTTAATGAAATATTCTGTATAATCAATATTACAAAATTATTAAGCGAGAGTGGCGAAATGGCAGACGCGCAGGTTTCAGGTACCTGTGGTGGCAACACCATGTGGGTTCGACTCCCATCCCTCGCACCAAATAATGCAAAAAAAGCCTTTTTTAAGAAAGGCTTTTTTCATTGTAAAAACCACAATATACAGTGTTTTTTAAGTATTTTATCACTGCATACAGAGATGACAAAATTCGAGATTTGAAACTTCGCCATTTCAGTCTTTTTTTCAAAATGCAAGAGTTTTGATTTTTAAACAAAAAAATCAACACTTTAAGAAAAATCAAATTTTATATCCCAACGAACAAAATTTGATTTCTTGCAATAATTAAAATAAATTAAGATCGTCTTCGCATCCGTTTGATGATGAAAGATTATTCTTATATTCTTCACCATAAATTTCACACATGCTATTGATATAACGAGATTGTTGTTTCTTATCTTGACAATTACTACTTCCATTTTTATATTTAGGAATTTCAAAGTGGTCATTAAACAACATAATGGCAACATTCCAAAAACAAGGATAATCCCATCCGTTTACAACTAAACAATCAGACTTTTTATCATATTATTCCCCTCTTATAAGAAATATAACTTATTAAACGTGAAATGTCAAAATTTAATTTGAAATAAGCGCAAAGAAAAAAAATAATCCCAAAAATATAACACAAAACGATTAGACTTGTGTTATACTAATTTGTGAGACTAAGTTCAACGACAAAGGTTTTTGATTTTCGCAAAATCAAAAACAAGAAGGAAGAAACATGGAAAATGATGAATTGATAAAACAAATAATTAAAAAACTTGAACAAGAACATATAAACATATATCATGATATTTCAAAAGCAGAAATTCAAGAACATATTGCATCCATTAAAAATATTAATAGTTTATCACCAACTGAATTTGATTGTGAGATGATGAAATTATTTGCAATGTTCAAAGATTCCCACACTTCTTATCGGATTCCATTCAAACCTTTAATTAATAAAATCATATTTCTCAACAAAAAATTTTATGTTTACGAAAATAACCATTGGGAACAAATTGAAACCTTTGGGAAGTTATCTACACACCAGTTTTACAATAAATTAAAGCCCTTAATGAATTATGAAACGCAAGAATGGCTAAATCATATGATTTCAAGTAGTGCAAATAACGGTTATATTTATGAAATGTTAAATTTGTTACAAAATGGCTCCATTGAATTAACCTTGACCAGTGGAAGGAAAATAGATTTAGAAGTAGTTAAAGTAAAAGCGAAACAAAATAAGCAAATAAAGAAAGTGATACCTTATGACTATAAAATATTGGAAGGAAACATTTTATATTTGCGATATGCCAAGTGTTTTGACGATAAGGAGTACCCGTTTAATTTGATGGTTGAGGACATATCCAAAAAGATTCAAAAAAAACATATAGAAAGATATATTCTTGATGTTCGGGGTAATACAGGTGGAAACTCTGAAATATTAAATCCTTTTCAACAATTAGTAGCAGAAAAGAATATGAAAGGTTGCGTGCTAATTGATAATGGAGTTTTTTCATCTGGTAGATTTGCTGTTGCAAGATTTAAAAAGCATCTTAATGCAATTTTGATAGGTCAACCAACCGGTGGTGCTACAAAATCATATGGTTATACAAAACCATTGGAAGTAGAAGACAAAAAGTTTTCAGCATCGATAAGGTTGTGGGATTTTAGTGATGCGTTTGGATATGAAGGGGCAATTAAGCCAGATATTTTTGTAAAAGAAAGCATAGAAGATATTCAAAAGCAGAGTGATGTGGTTTTGGATAAAGCCGTAAAGGTTTTAAAAAGTTAAAAAAAAGACTTTGTCGTCCGTTGACACAAATATGCACAATAAAAAGTTTTTTTAGGAGTTATATATGAAATTAGTTCTTACATCATCGGATATTAGTCAACCTGAAATATTAAAAGAAGTTTTGGATTTGGCAGGCAAACCTGCAAAAGAAATTTCTGTTGCTGTTCTTAATGAAGCCTCGGCAGTTGAAGAAGGTGATAAAAGATGGCTTATTGAAGGTTTAGAGTTATTATCAAAAACCTTTGGAAAAACAATTGAATTGGTTAATTTATTAGCACTTGATATCATAGAGATAGAAAAACGAATTGAAAAATATGACATTATTTTCTGTTTTGGTGGAAGTGCCGAATGGCTTAAAGTGGTTTTTGAAAAAACAGGTTTTTCAAAATTACTTCCTAAGTTATTAAAAAATAAAGTATGGATTGGAAGCTCTGCTGGCAGTATGATTTTAGGTAGAATGCCAACAACTATTACACAAGATTATATTTATAACGTAGAAAATTATTATGGAGTGACGGATTATTTAAAGATTGTAAATTTATCTATTTTGCCACATATTTTTGGGAAATTTGTTCCAAAAGATTCTTTTGAAAAGTGTATCGAAGAATCAAAGAAACAGCAATATCCGGTTTATGTTTTATCCGATAAGTCAGCAGTTATTGTAAATGATGAAAAAGTATATATGGTTGGAGAGCAATGTTATAAATTACAAGCCGGAGAAATTGAAAAAAAATTATAAATTAATAAAAACTTAATGCAAACTATTTTAATCTATGCTTTAATAATTTTAGGAGATTTCAAATTGAGTAAAGATTTTGATTTTATAAAAGAATAAGGAGAAATGAATAAAGAAAAAAATAAAAGTATTTTTATAAAATTGTAGCTAGTTTAATTTGCTGTTTTTCTTTTATTTTGATTGGATGTGGAAATTCGAAGCCCAACGATTCAGTCCCCAAATATTATACATTGTCAGTCACAGCAAATAATTCCTCTTATGGTCAAGTTACAGGTGGAGGAGAATATGAATATGGGACGGAAGTAGAATTAGTCGCCACAGCAAATGAAGGCTACACCTTTGTTAAGAAGGAGAAGAGGTAAATTTTCATTTCTTCTCAGCTATGATGTGCTCAGTTTCAGAGGATGCAGGTCCTGACGAAAATCATGCTGGCGTTATTGGAAGTACCCACTATAATGTTATTGTTTCATCAGAAAAAACAACAGAAACTTACTACAAAGATATAAAACATGGTTATACCATTCATGTAGAATTCAGTTTTTCGGAATTACAGTAAATTTGATTATCAATAAGTAGAACTCTTCACAAAATTTTGATACAACTTTCCTTTATTGTTGTCGCAATGACAACAACTTCCCTACCCTGCAATTAGCTAAAAACAAAAAAAAGCAAAACTTCAAAATTTTGCTTTTTTAAATTATAAGCCTTTTTTTTCGTTGTCTAATACATCGTCTTTTAAAGAATTGTCTGTGCTAGTATTATTCAAATTACTTCCTTCATCTTTCTTATCGTCGTCAGATTGTTTTTCAGGTAAAATATTAAAACATTCTGTCACTATTCTTCCATCTCCCAAAGGGCCTAAACTTTTAAATGAAAATTTATATTGCTCATAACCCAAATCATTCATAGCCTGTTTTACACTTTTACCATCAAGAAAAATTACTCCCTTTGGCAAATACTCTTCTATTTTTTCATTGATCTTTTTCAAATTAAAATCTCTATCCGTTCCAATATCAACCACTTCACTAATTCGTCCTGAGTTTATAGTAACAAATGTGACATAGTCAGATAAAAGCTCAGTACTAGAAGGAATAAATAAAGGAATACTTCTGCTTATATTTTCTTTGATTATTTTCCCCTCATTTTCTGAATCAATATAGGCATTACCACTCCTAAAATCATTCATTGTTTCTTCATAATTATATGCAATATATTCAACTGTTAAACTAATATGTGAAAACATAAAGTTTCCAGCAAAACCAAATTTATCTTCAAAATAACTGGATAATTTTTTTCAATATCTTTAATTTCTTCCATCATATTCACTCCTTAACTCTTAATTTTATAATTACACAAGTTTAATTATTTGCAAACTTTTTATCAACAACAAATTTTATGTTCGACCAAAAGAATATTTCAACTATATATTAAGTTAAGGGCAATACCCCCTCTCATAGTTTTGTAAAAATCTTGCAATTTTTGTCGTGTATTATGTTTTTTTGTCTTGTTTATGTTATAATCAAACTAGGAGGCATTTAAAAATGGATAAAGTATTTTTTGCAAAAATGAATAATGTTAACGAGATAAAT
>CARBWQ010000025.1 GCA_948949055.1 uncultured Eubacteriales bacterium
TTTTAATTCCGTCGCCATCTGAGTTTACATATTGAACTCCATCAGAACTGTTATATCCTTTAAATTTATAGCCTGTTCGCGTAGGAGCTGAAAAACTTCCAAATGAACTACCATATGTTACCGTTTTAGAACTATCTCCTCCTCTTCCTCCATTTTTATTAAATGTAACTGTGTATTCGTTGGGGCTATATCGAGCGTAAACATTGCCTGGCGTTGGAGGTCTATCGTAAATTGAAACAATCAAGTTTTTACTAATCGTGAAATATTTTGATTCATTACTACTACTAGAATAAAATCCATCTAATGTGTACCCTATTTTATTAATTGAATCTTTATCAAAACTTACACTTCTTAAACTATCTTTTAGTGATACTGTTTGAATATTTTTCCCATCTTTATACAAATAATATTTATAAGTAAAATGAACCACCATTTCAATATGCGTGTCTGATTCTGCTTTATTGTCTAAATCTATTCCCCATTCATCAGATGAATTTGTATAAAATTTAGAATCTTTTACTGTATTAGAAAACGAGCCTCTTCTATAAGTTAAATAAACACTATCAAAACTAACATTTGATATAACTTCTGAAATTTCATAGTGAATGGTTCTGTGCCATCTTCCGAGAGCAGTACCTGAATGAACTGCTTTTTGATCTTTCGTTTCATTATCTCCTGCGTTTATTGTCAAAGCGCTTCCTTTGTTATAAGGATTACCTTCTGTACCATAATGAATAGCCAAATAGCCTTTCGCTGGTGCAATACCATTATTATAACCATACATTGTTATTATTTGTTGGCAAGTGGTGTCATTAGCATCTGCAATCTTTTTCGTACTCATAAAAGGAAATATAAATAACATGCCTACTAACAAAGCAATTAAAGCTAAAAATAAGACAAGATACATTTTATTATTTTTTATACCTCTCATAAATACACCTCCATAATAAAGTGACTTTATTAGCATGCAAATTTACTAGTCAATTAATATTGGGTTTTCTAAATATATTTACCCCCCCCCGGAAAAAGTTAAGCTTTTTGCCATTTATTTAAAAAAATAGAAAGATGCAACTACATCTTTCCACAAAAAACTTTCCTATTTTTTTAATAGGCCATAGACATCAACTCATAAAATAGTCATCACAAGCAAAAAACTGTCAACAAGTTTTTTAGTTTTCTTTTACAAATTTCTTTATAAAGAATGAAAGCCACTTTGGTGCTTTAATACATATGATTTTAAATTTTTCTTTTTGTTTATCCATAGTAATTTTTATTCTTGATTAATATAAAGTGTTACAACATTTATCACTTTTTCTTACAATTTTTATTACACTTATGGGCATAAACACATTTTCTACTTTTACACTTTTTAATTACAAAACACAGCGAAAAAATAATTAATATTAAACTTGACAAAAATATAAACACCACACCTATGCCATAACACTCAACTGCAAGAGCCAACCTATATACTATAAAAGCGACAAAATATGCTATAACAAACTCACTAACAAGACCTATAATTAACCACTTTTTCCCAATTTCTTTGCCTAATACTGATGCAGTTGCAAGACATGGGAAATATAATAGACAAAAAACTAAATAGCTCAAAACCGAACTTGCACTAGCAAAATACGCAGGAGCTAGACTGTCCTTAATAGATAATCCAATACTTGACGCCGCCCCATCACTCACACCGTTAAACATAGCAATAGAAGATACTATTACTTCCTTTGCAACAAGTCCAGCCAGTAATGCAGAAACAAGCCCCCACCTGCCAAATCCCAAAGGTTTAAAAATAGGTGCAAAAATCTTTCCAAAGGTTTCAAGCATACTTACTCCACCATTTCCAACAAACTTAAATGTTATGTTAAAGTTAGATAAAACCCAGACTATAACATTCATTGCAAGAATTAGCGAAGCAACTCTAATAAGAAATTCTTTTACATTGATGAAGAGTAACGAAAAAGTGCGTTTTGCACTCATCATTCTATATGGAGGAAACTCTAATATAAAAGATTGCTCTTTACTTTTTAAAAAGGTTTTTTCAAAAATGAATGACATAACAAGAGCAACTACCACACCAAGAAAATAAAGCCCTAAAATAACAAAGATGTTGCTAGCACCAAAGAAAGCTCCACCAAGTACAGCATAAATTGGAAACTTTGCAGAACAACTCATATATGGCGTAAGCAAACCAGTTTTTATCTTTGAATTTTTATCTTCCATATTGCGAGCAGTAAGCACTGCTGTTGTCGAACAGCCAAAACCCATTAAAAGAGTATAAACACTTTTGCCAGATAAACCCACTTTGCCCAAAATATCTTCAAAAACAAAGGCAACTCTTGAAAGATATCCACTATCTTCTAAAAGCGAAAGGAAGAAAAATAATAAAGCTACCTGTGGAAGAAAGGTCAATATTGAGCCCAAACCACCTAGAACGGCGTCTTGAAACAACCCGACCACCCAGCTGTTCTCACCAAAGGATCTTACAAGCAAACCTAAAAGAGGGTTTGCTATTAGCTTTTCAAGTAAGAAGTTTAAGCCCCCACTTAGCCATGCGCCTATTGAGAAAAATGTCAGATAAAATGCTCCTGCAATAATAAGTAAGAAAATAGGAAAAGCTAGAAATCTATTGAGTAATATTTTATCAAATTTTGATTTCCCATAAACTCTCTCATTTGGACCACAACACTTTGAAAGAACATCATCAATATACTGATAACGCCTTCCAGCAACCATTTCAATTTCACCAAATTCTTTTTTTACTCCTAATCGCTCTTTTATCCTTTCATCATCTTCCAGAAGCTTAACACAATAAAAATCGCTTAAAGCCCCGTCAATTTTGCCATCAACAAAGCTTTTAACTCTATTCAATTTAAGTTCTCTAAGATATGGAGGCTTTGCCTGATAATATCCATTTTTGATACTTTCGCTTAAAGCTAATATGTTATCATTTACCAGTTCACCATCTTTCTTAACTGACGCATTTACATGCACAACTTTTATTCCCAACAATTTTTCAAGTTGAGGATAATCAATTTTGCAAATAGGCCTTTTATCAATTTGATTTACAACCAGTAATGTAGGAACGCCCATTTCTAGCAAAGACAAAGTCAGATAAAGATTGCGTTTCAGATTGCTTGCATCACAAATATTGACTACCAAATCAACCCTCTTTTTTAGAAGATAATCGACTGTAACGCCCTCTTCATAACTTAGTGGTGAAAGAGAATAAACGCCGGGAAGGTCAATCATTGTAATTTCCTTTCCTTTATGTTTATATAATTTAGCCCTTTCCTCAACGGTTACCCCATGCCAATTACCCACATGCTCATGCGAAGCTGTAAGCAGATTGTATAACGTTGTCTTTCCAGTATTTGGATTACCTATTAGTGCAACATTAATCATTTAAACCTCTTTTATTTTTACCATTTGAAGCATTAATTTTGTCTAAAATTTACAAATATGTGGCTTTGAATATTACTTCAAATAAAGCTTTTCTAGCCGTCAACATTCAAGTAAGCCAAAATGTCCTTGCGCATAGAAAGTGTAAAGCCCCTCAGCTCAACTAAATACGCTTGTCCTATAAGCGACTTTCTTAGAACCCTGACCTTTGTCCCACTAGTAAATCCTAATTCTAGCAACCTTCTTTTAATCCTTAAAGGCGCATTATTTGAGATGCCTTCAATCTTAAAAAAAACATTCTTTTTAGCTTTTAATAAACTTATCATAAGATAACTTATTAAAGCTTGACCTCCTATATGACAAAAAACGCAATAAAAGCATATAAAAAATAAACATAAATTTTAGTTGAAAAAAAATAAAAAATATGTTAAAATTATTTTTGTAATGACAAGGAGAATATTATGAAATGTATTTATTGCAATGCAGAAGAAAGTAAAGTTCTTGATTCAAGAAACAGTGAAGAAACAAATGCTATCCGTCGTAGACGTGAGTGTCTTGTTTGTGGAAGAAGATTTACTACATACGAAACAATAGAAACTACACCTATTTTGGTTATTAAAAATGATGGTTCAAGACAATCTTTTGATCCAGAAAAACTTAAAAGAGGAATTATCAAAGCTTGCGAAAAAAGACCTGTTAGTTTAAGCCAAATTGATAATATTGTAAATACAATTGAAAAGCAAATACAAAATAAGTTAACACAAGAAATCAAATCTTCTCAACTTGGCGAAATGGTTATGGATGCTTTAAAAGAAATTGATGAAGTGGCATATGTACGCTTTGCATCTGTTTATCGTCAATTTAAGGATTTGGATAGTTTCAAAAAACTACTTGATAATATGTAGAAAAAATAAAAATCGTAGACAAATCTACGATTTTTTTATTAAAATATTTCATATTTTCACAATACTAAATCCATAGTTAAAAAACAAATCATATCTCTATTTTAAATAAAAATTATTTCTTATTGATAAGTTTAAAAAAAACATCTGAGATTACTCTCAAATGTCTTTTATTTTTTATCTGTATTTTGCGTAAGAATATATGGATTACTTGGAGGACATTGAGGAGGAAGTTCAACTAGTATTGCATCCTCACCTATTCGCACAATGCAACCGTATGGCAAAAATAACTGATTAGAATTTTTAAAGATGTTCCAACCTGTTTTCTCAGCAGGCAACATAAAGCCTAGCACTCTTGCACAATTCAAATCAAAAACAAGGTCAATAATATGTCCTAGCCTTCTTCCGTCTAGCACATTGACAACTTCTTTACATCTCAACTCAATAAATGAACTTTCCACAGCCTACTATTATGAAAATAAAATGCAAAATATGACAATTATACCAAAAATTCCTTAATGACTTTCAAGGCATTTTTTTCAAGACGAGAAACTTGGGCTTGGCTAATTCCAATTTCCTGTGAAACTTCTGTTTGAGTTTTGCCAATATAATATCTCATCAATAAAATTTCTCGCTCTCTATCAGATAAAGTTTTTATAGCATCTTTTATTGAAAGATTTTCAAAGATATTTTCATCAGTATTTTTGGTATCAGCAATTTGATCAAGAAGATGAATGGTATCCGAGCCATCAGTATAAATAGGATCACTAAGAGAAATGGTGTCACTAATTGCATCAAGTGCAAAAGTAACATTGCTTAATGGGATATCAATTTTTTTAGCTATTTCATCTAGGCTAGGCTCTTCAAAAGAATTTTTAGAAAGCTCTTCCTTTGCTTGTAAGGCCTTATAAGCAATGTCCCTAAGCGAACGTGAAACCCTTACCGAATTATTATCACGTAAATATCGCCTAATTTCTCCAATAATCATTGGTACTGCATAAGTTGAAAACTTAACATTGAGATTATTATCAAAATTATCTATTGCTTTTAGCAGTCCCACACAACCTACTTGAAACATATCATCAGCACGATTGCCCTTCGCACAAAATCTATGGACTACTGAAAGGACAAGTCTTAAATTTGCCACAACAAATCTTTCCCTAGCTCTCTCGTCGCCAAGTTTAACTTTTATCATTAATTCTTCCATATCGCTACTAGTAAGTTTTGGCAACTTTGCAGTGTCAACTCCTGCTATACATACTCTTGATGACATAACCCCTCCTAAGATATGTAAATATCTTCTGCAAGGGCAAAAGCTTTTATACAAGCATGACAAAAAAGGATAAAAATAGTAAAAAATGTATTTTTTTATGCCTTTTATAGCATTTTTTAATGTATTTTTACTAAATTATCCTTTTTTATTAAATAAAATCTTTATTTTAATCAACCTGAAAATTGCTTTTCAAGTTCCACTTTCATATCAAACAAGATACGTTTTTCAAGTCTTGAAATATAACTTTGACTTATGCCAAGTTTTAATGCAACCTCTCTTTGAGTAAGTTCTTGCTGTCCCATAAGACCATAACGAAGTATCATAATTTCTCTTTCTCTACTATTAAGTTTTGAAATAAGCTCACCTATTAATTGCTTATCACCCGGTTCATCAACAGCTGTCACAATAATATCATCATCGCTTGGAATAATATCAGCTAAAACTAATTGATTTCCATCAAAATCTTCACTCAAAGGCTTATCTAAGCTTAAATCATTCTTAATTTTACTATTTTTTCTAATTTGCATTAAAATTTCATTCTCAATACAACGTGAAGCATATGTAGCAAGCCTAATATTCTTATCTGATTTAAATGTTCTGACTGCTTTTATTAGTCCGATTGCTCCTGTGGAAATCAAATCCTCGTATTCAATCCCTGTATTTTCAAACTTTCTTGCAATATATGCCACCAACCTCAAATTGTGTTCAATCAGCCTTTCAGTTGCACGAACATCTCCTGTTTCTTTAAGCTCTAAAAGACGACTTTCTTCTTCACTATTCAAAGGAGGTAAAAATTCCTCATTTCCACAAACATAACACACAATATTCTTTGCTGTTAAAAGATTATCCCTATGAAATAACTCATATAAAAACTTTCTAATTTTAAACCATAAATTTTGCATAATTACCTCTAATTTATTAAAAATTTAATTAAAAAAGCCTTAAAAAGGCAATTTTTATCCTTTTTTCGTTAAATTATCCTTTTTCCTTATTACCTAAAATTATTGCAGAAGAAGACTTCATATTAAATTTGACAAAAAATTAAGAATAATCACAATGTAGCAATACATTCTTTCCAAAGCTCTTTTCAAAGCCAGAGAAAGATAGCCCCAACGCAACATTTTTATATTTTCTCTCATTGCCCTCCACTTGCAATTCATCTACTGTAAAAATCAGAATACTTGTCCCTCTGCCTACACTATTTATCTTTATGTAGTGTCCATTTTTGATAGAACTAGAATTGAAATCTTTGGTTAAAAGTGAGATGTAAGATATATTTTCATAAAACTTATGAAAAACGTCAAAGGAAACTAACACAATAGGTTTTTTAGTAATTGTATCATATAAAACATTACCACTATCGAGATAACCTTCTTCATTGACTATTTTATCTCCATCTTTAAATGTAAGTTTATAAGTAAACTTTTTAATTCGCTTATAATGACTTACAATCTTGAAAACAATCAACAAAGCTATATAGATTACAGCTGATATGATTGCTACAACAAAAATAGGATATGAGCCAAATGTCTGTTGCATTGCAAGACACCCACCTCCAAATAAAAAGGTTGCCATTAAAAAGACTGCCAAGTTAACTAAATAACTTTTAAATGACTTGTATTTAAACGAAATTAAAGTCATTATAAGTGCTACGCAAATAATTAAACATAATTTAATCACTGCCGTCAATTTCCAAATTGGAGCGAAAAGAGCAAACAAACTTCCAATTAGAGAACTAAGTAGCACCAGTCTTTCCTTTTTTCCAACCACACGAGCTGTAACCTTCAAAATTAAAAAGTTCAAAAATAGATTAATTGCAATGGATTCTTCAATAACAATTTCCATTCTCACCTCGCAAAATGAGTTTATCATTTAATTGATTTTCTTCAAACTGAAATTTTAAGGATATTTGTCGAGTTATTTCCAAATTTAACGAAGGAATTTTAGCCCATTTTCAACCATATTTTTTTTAGACAAATAAACAAAGTATATGTCAAATATTTTGGTATACTTAATAAAACAAGATTATTACTTTATACAAAAAAAAAGAAAGAGTAATATTTCTTTTAATTTATTTTAACCTATAAATTAGATAAAAAAAGAAGAGCTTTAAACTCTTCCTATTTTTATAATTAGTTTTTATTTCTTCTAAGTTTTTCAATCCATGGTGGAACACTAGAATTATTAACCTCAACTCTTGAAGAACCAAGGTCATTGCCTCTTCTTTCAAGAGAAACATCAGGTCTTACAGGAGCTTGTGCTTGTTCTTCTTTTTCCTTTTGAACATAGCCAGAGAACAAACTTCTAGCATTGATTTCAGGGCGAGTTTGTCCCATATTGCCAATAGAACGAGCAGCAGCAACTTCATTTGCCCTCTTTTCTTCCTCTTCCCTAGCTTTAAGCTCGTTTGGATTTTGGAAGCCAGTAGCAATTAAAGTGATTTCAACTTCATCACGCATATTATCATCCATGCTTGTACCAAAGATGATATTGCAGTTTTCGTCAACAACTTCTCTTACAAGAGCAGTAGCTTCACTGATATCGTCTTGGGTAAGATCTCCACCACCCTTAACATTGATAAGAATACCAGTAGCACCTTCAATAGTAGTTTCAAGAAGAGGACTAGCAACGGCTTGTTTAACAGCTTCAAGAGCTTTATTATCACCAGTACCATAACCAATACCCATGTGAGCAAGTCCCTTATCTCTCATAATAGTGCAAACGTCAGCAAAGTCAAGATTGATAAGACCAGGGAAAACGATAAGATCAGAAATACCTTGAACACCCTGTCTTAAAACATCATCAGCGAATCTAAAAGATTCAACAAGAGGAGTTTTCTTAGGAAGAATTTCAAGCAATCTCTCATTTGGTATAACTACAAGAGCATCAACATACTTTCTAAGTTTTTCAAGACCTTCTTCTGCATTTTTAAGTCTTACAGGACCTTCAAAATTGAAAGGCTTTGTAATTACTGCAATAGTAAGAATGCCAAGTTCCTTTGCGATTTGTGCAATAACAGGAGCAGCACCAGTACCAGTACCACCACCCATACCAGCAGTGATAAATACAAGATTGGCATCTTTAAGCATTTCAGTAATTGAAGTCTTGCTCTCTTCGGCAGCTTTTTGTCCAGTTTCAGGTCTTGAAAAACTT
>CARBWQ010000026.1 GCA_948949055.1 uncultured Eubacteriales bacterium
ATGGAATAAGATCCATAAGAAGAATAAAAAATGGGGAGATACTCAAGTGGTCGAAGAGGCGGCCCTGCTAAGGCTGTAGGTCGGGCAACCGGCGCGAGGGTTCGAATCCCTCTCTTCCCGCCAAGCGAAACCTAAATCGGACATAAAGTTTGATTTAGGTTTTTTATTATTACTGAAATATTTCTGACACACATATGTTTTATATAAAATATATTAAAAATCTTTTTATATAAAAAATGAAAACATTGCCATAAGACATTAGCCTTTCTTAGAAATGGGTTTAGGCTATATTTTAATAAATTAGCCACTTATACTTGAAAATATTGCTTATTTTTACTATAATGTAATTATGAATTGGTTTAATTATTATGGACTTGCTATAATGGTCATCATTATGGTGCCAAACATCATCTATTATTTAAAGCATAAGAATGACGTTGAATTCACCTATCAAAATAAAGCCATACTAATAGTAGAACAAATAGGAAGATATGGATGTTTTATTTTGATGATATTCAACATACCTTATACCTATTTTAATTTTTGGTTTAATAACGCTTTAATAGTTTACCTATCAGTAAATGGTGGTTTATGTCTAGTATATCTAACAATTTGGATAATTTATTGGAATAAAAACAATAAATTTAAAGCTTTATCTCTTTCAATATTGCCATCATTCATATTTATATTTAGTGGTATAATATTGGCAAATATTCCTCTTATTGTTTTTGCATTATTGTTTGCAGTGAGTCATGTTTTTATAAGTTATAAAATCAGTTTAAGTAAAAATATCTTCAATCATCATTAGCTAACAAGAACATTGATAAAATATAACTATTGACTTTAAGATATAAATATTATATAATAATTATAGGAAATAGCTCACAGCGAGGTGGCGATATGTTTAAACTTGAAAACGTCAATGATTTAAAACAAATTCTGAGAGAAAATACTACTAGGGAAAGAGTTCCAGAAGATCTTATGGTAATAGCAGAAGCTACTGTTAGAAGTATGTGCATAACAAACACACAAGATGCGTTTTTATATTTTGCGTCATTAAATTTACTAAACTCTTATGTAAAAACAGATAAAAAAAATATATCTTACGGTTTCAAAAGACTTGTATCTGCCGGAATTGATGGAATACTTGCTAATGAAGTTGAAAATGTGACATTCTGCTATGACGCAAAAGAAAAATCAATGCTTATCAATGTCGCTGGTTTGCAATTTGGATTTCATAATGTTAAACCAAATTCAAGTGTAAAATTTTTAATGCTCAATCCAGGAAATGAAAATGGAAAGTATTATAAGCAACAATCTTGGGAAGGTGTAAGACTTCAAGCTATGGCAGTATCTCTTTTTGATTTTGCAAACAACCTTGAAGGACTTTCAAATACAAGTATTGCAGGAAATCTTAGAGATTTACAAGATGATTGTGCTAATTATGATAGATTTGAGGTAGAAAAAGAATAATTTAATGTATATAAATGAAGTTCTCACGTTGTGAGAACTTTTTTTGATATTTAAACTTATAAAAAATAACCTTGATATAAAACAAAGAAAAATATTAATTTATTTGAATTATTCATAGCATTATGATAAAATAAAAATAGGAGAAAAGATGAAAATTTTTGAAGTAGAAACAAAAAGAGGCGTTGTCCTTTATGGATGTTTATATGGTGAAAACTTTAATGATACATGTGTTATTATAACAAACGGAAATGGTGGGAATATTTTTGATAACAAATTTTTGCAAATTGTAGGCGAAGAACTTGAAAAGAACAATATTTCATTTGTATATGCTCATAATAGTGGTGCATTTCATAGAATTGACCCACCTACTGCAAAAGGCAAGCCAACAGGCAACACATATGAACTATTTGATGATTGTTTAGAAGATTTGCAGTCATATATTGACTGGGCAAAAGAAAGAGGATATAAATATATAATTTTAGGTGGTCACTCGTATGGTGCAAACAAGGTTGTATATTATCTATCCCAAAATCAAAATGAAAACATTGATAAATATATTTTAATTTCACCAGTAGATACAAGTCGATTAAAAGATCATGAGAAGTCATCAGCAGAAGAACTTATGCCAATAGCAATAAAATACAAAACCGAAAATAGGCTTGATGATTTACTTCCTATTCCATTTGATAACTACAATCTTTACACCACACAGGCATTTTTAGACTTTATTGAAAATGCAAACTCAAAAAATCTCCCCGTTTACAAAAATGATGGAAATTGGGAACAACTGAAAAGTATTAATCAAATTGGGCTTTTTGTCATGGGCAAAAAAGATGGTTTTGCATTTGGAGATGTACTCAATCATCTTAATACAATCAGCAAAAACACTTTCCACCAAAATGGCATTGTGTCTGTGATTGAAAACTGTGGACATACATTTAAAGGCAAAGAAAAAGAGCTTGCTCAAACAATTCTAGATTTTGTAAACTAACCCACCACTCACCTGTTTAAATTTAGCTTAAAATTCCAATAAAACAAATTAGAAAAATTGGAAAATACAAAATAATAAAGTATTAAATTTGTATTATTTTTATTTCATTTTATTTAGTTAAGGAGAAATTTATGAAAATATTTTACATTCATCACGCTTTAAGAGCAACAGGTAACCCACCTAGCCAAGACGATGGATTACAAGAACTAGGAATAGCTGATGCTGAAATTGTAGCCAAACTTTTTCAGCAAGCAAAAACAAATGGGCTAACCATAAAAGCAATCTACTCTTCTAATTATTTTAGATGCAAAGAAACTTCGAAAATTATAAACGAATATATCAATGCCCCAATCATTGAGGACGCAAGGCTCAATGAATATGTAAGCGTACGTCAGGCAACTAAATATGGTCTGCCAGAAAATGACCCTTCTATTGAAACTTGGCTTGACTGCCAAATGCGAATAATAAATTGCATAAAAGATATAGTAGAAAAGCATGAAGAAAAAGATGTTGTAATCTGTGTCACAAGTGGAGTAAACATCACACCATTTATTAGCCTGGCATATCAAGTTCAGCCTAGCAATGACCTTCCTTGTCCTAGTGTGCCTAGCTGTTCTCCAATCGCATTTGAAATTAATAAATCTAGTTTTTCGTTTATCAAGGACAATTAATGAAAAGTGACAAAATTTTACAGATTTAATTGCACTTTAAATATGATATTGGTATAATTAAACTATGAAAATTAAATATGAATATAGACAAGCAACAAAAAACGACCTTGAAAGAATTTGGGATAAAGATATAAAAGAAAATCAAGGCGATGAGAGATATATTAAATGGAAAAAAGAATTTATAGAAGCAAACAATAAAGGCAACATAACCACCTTCGTAGTACTTGCAAATGAAGAGCCTATTGGTCAAATTTCTTTAATCTTCTCACCTGACAACTTAAAGGTAAGTTGTCGTCAAATGCTATGCGATGGGAAAAATATCGCAAATATGTCAACATTTAGAATAGAAAAAGAATATGAAGGGAAAGGCCATATTTCAAAACTTGTGAAACTTGCAGAACGATATGCCAAACAAAAAGGCTACAAATTTTTAAGCATAGGTTGCGAAGCACAAGAAAGTCGTAATCTCGCAATATATTTACATTTCGGTTTTACAAATTTTTTAACCTCAGTTTTTGAAGAAAACACATTGGTTTTATATTATAAGAAAGCCATTTAAATAACATTTTAAAAGCAAAATCTCTTTTTATCTTTTATTATAAAAAAATATAACAATTTAAAAGCAAGATTTCTTTTAAAATTAATAATAAAAAAAGAAGGTTTTAAACCTTCTTTTTCTGCTACTCCATCTCTAATGTATCAGCATTTGTATCATTTAACTCAACTTCACTATTTTCTTGCTCTTGCTCGTTTTCAGTTGAAGTCCCAGCCTTATCTTTTTCGTTATCATTTTTAGCAGTGTTGGCTTCGTTATGTTTTCCATTGGCAAGTTTGCACATATGTTCGTCATTTTTCAAACCATAGATTTTCTTTTCTTTAGTATTTGCTGCCAATTTAGCACTAAAATATATATTATTTAGATAACCGTCAAGAGTACTAGTAAATAATTCGCCAAAAATCTTACCACTTCTTATTTTAATATCAAGTTCATAATTGCTTGAAGAAAGGAATGTTGTTCCAGCAGTCAAACTCATATCACTCATCTCGTCAATGTAATCACTCCACATTCTTTCAAGAGATTTCAAAAATATGATTTTATCTTTAAAATCTATATCATAACCATTGCCATATGCCATTTGAACATTAGCAATATATTTTTGTGTAACAACACTTGCAAGTTCATCAATCGTTGTCTGACCACCATAATAGAGATTTTCTTTATTACACTCTTCAAGTTTAATTCCATATTTATCCAACATTTCTTGAATACGTTTTTCATGTTTATAAACATCTCTATTTTCTTCTTTGGTAAATTCTCTGTTATATTCTTTTCCAAGTTTTTCTTTGAATAGTTCTACAAGCTTTGATTTAAAATCAGAACTTTTGCAGATATTATCTCTTATTTCTTGATAAACCTTTCTATACTGATCAAAAGCAGAGCCAAATGTTCTTGTGTGTTTTCTCATAGAAAATTCATGACCTTCAATAGTCTTTTGGAAGTTAAGCACCATTTTTTTAATGGCATTACCCTTTATTTCTGAGTGCTGACCAGAATAAATATTTTTCAAGAAATTCAATTTTTCTTCTGGAATGTACTTAGAAATTATAGCATCATCAAAAGAACAGTAAATTTTGCTTTCACCTTTGTCACCCTGTCTTCCAGCACGACCTTTAAGTTGGTCATCAACTCTACGGCTGATATTTGGTTCTGTACCAATAACGCAAAGTCCACCGACGTCCATAACTTCTTTTTTCTCAATTGCAGTCACCTTATTGAATTCATTTTTAAGGTCTTTGTACAATGCTTTTAATTGTTTTTCTTCTTCGTTTTTTCCTTCAAGTGTTGATTCGGCCAACGAAATTTGGTGAATGTCGTAACCAAGCTCTTTCATCTTCTCTTTCGCCATGTAAGCAGAATTTCCACCCAACGAAATATCAGTACCTCTGCCAGCCATATTAGTAGCAATAGTTACTGCACCCTTTCGACCTGCCTGCGCAATTACGAAATCTTCTTTTTCATGGTCAATAGCATTAAGAACGTTATATTCAATTCCAAATTCTTTAAGTAGTTTCTCATATACTTTGGACATTTCTACACTTGACACACCAATTAAAACTGGTTGACCTTTGGCATGTCTAGCCATAACATCACGAATGATAGCCAAATTCTTATCTTCCATTGAAGCAAAAACTGACATAGGATGATCAACTCTCTGATTTTCCTTATTGGTTGGAATTTTCACAACATCCATGCTATAAACAGAATTAAACTCATTTTTTTCAGTACTAGCAGTACCTGTCATGCCTGCTCTAACCTTATATTGGTTAATTAAATCACCAATAGTGATTTGCGATAATGAGCGATTTTGATTTGAAATCTCTAAGCCTTCCTTAGCTTCAATAGCTTGATGAAGACCACGAGAGAACATTCTGCCTTTCAAAATACGATTTGTAAATCTATCAATTATTTCAATTTTGCCATCAATTACTGCATAGTCAACATTTCTTTTCATCAATTTTTCTGCTTTGAGAGCATTTGTAACTCTAAGCATAACTTGTGCAACTAAGCCTTCTTGTTTTTCATCACTGAAAGAAAGACCGAAAAATTCTTCAATTTTTTCATCACAAGAGTCACTTAAATAAACTGTCTTATGCTCATCGTCATATTCAATATCCTCTTCATCAAGAGTTGAAATGAACTCATAAGCTTTCTTAATTAGAGCTTTATCAGTAACTTCGGTATAACCAGATATAATCAGAGGAATACTTGCTTCGTCAAGAAGTGCATTATCAACTTCGTCAATAATTGCGTAATTAAGTCCACGCTGTACCTTATCTTTAAAATTGATTACATTTTGATCACGAAGATAATCAAATCCAATCTCTGTTGCAGTTGCATAAGTTATATTTTTATTGTAAGCTTCACGTTTTTCAGCTTTGCTCATTCCAGAAGCAGTAAAACCAACACTTATTCCAAGCATATCAAATACTTTTTCAGCTTGCTCAGCGTCACGTTTTGCAAGATATTCATTTGATGTAATTACATGAACATTTTCGCCAGTCAATGCACGAATATATGCAGGGAAATAAGACATAAGTGTTTTACCTTCACCAGTGTTCATCTCTGAAATATTACCTTCAAGAAGAGCAAGACCACCTATAATTTGTACAGGATATTGTTTTAATCCAGTTGCACGATAAGTTGCTTCTCGAACAAGTGCGAAAGCCTCGTTTTTACGTTCAACAGGAAGCTGACCGTATTTATCCTTCTCGCCATTAAAAAGTGAGATAGAAAAGTTTTTAAGTTCCTCATTTGACATATTAGCAAACTTCTCTTCTAATGCCAAAATCTTGTCACTATCCTTTTTATATCTCTTTAACATTCTATTATCTTGGATTTTATCAAATATCATGTTTTTCTCCTTAACTTAATTATAACACTACATCTTCAAAAAGTCAATATATAGACAATATTTACTATTAAGTAAATATTTTTAAGACAAAATTAATCATTTTTTGAAATTGAACAAAACCTTAATACTTTTAATTTTCCCCAATTTATTTGTCTAACACATCAAATTATGGTATATTTACTTAAAGGAGTAAAAATGTTAGGTTCAATAATTGGAGATTTAGCCGGCTCAATTTATGAGTTTGACCAGTATCAAAAAGTTTCTCCCGTTCAAATTAAAGAAATTTTGCCAGAAAACGCTTTTTATAGCGACGACACTATATTAACTGTCGCCATCTGCGACGCAATTTTAACTGGTGGGGGGGGTACGAGGATAAGCTAAAATCTTATGGCAAAAAGTATCTGGACGCCATACCAAAGAATGTTGAATATTTTGAAAAGATGTTCTCGCCAAACTTTGCCAAATGGCTTTATAGCAATGAAACAGGAACCAGCAACGGAAATGGTGCTATGATGAGAATTTCCCCTGTTGGCTTTTTATTTGATAGCGAAGAAGAGGTTATTGAAAATGCCAGACTTGCGACAATCCCCTCACACAATTCGCCAGAAGCAATAGACAGTGCAAAAACCATTGCATTAATTATCTACTACGCACGAAAGGGATTAAGTAAAGATGAAATAATAGAGAAATTAAAGCTTACTATAAAAAAGCCAACCATAAATAAGTTTAACTATACATGTCTAGCAACCATAGATTTATGCCTATACTCTCTTTTCACTTCAAATAGTTTTGAAGAAAGCATAATAAAAGCAATCTCCTTTGGTGGCGATACCGATACAAACGCCTGCATCGTGGGAGGAATGGCTGAGGCAATGTTTGGAATTGATAAAAAGCTTAAAGAGGAGGCTTTAAAGAAACTTCCGGACGAGTTTATTAATGTATTAAATAGGTGTGAAATATACAAATAAAAATATTTTCAAAAAAAAGAGCAACTATTGTAGTTGTTCTTTTTTGGCTAAATCATTATTATTTTTATTCCAATAATTCAATAGTGAAAACGCAAGTAAAATTTGTGCTGGATAATAGGTAGCAAGACATAATATATCGGTTATTTTGCCGAGATCTCCAAATACATTTAATAATAACATTAAGTCTGAGAAGAAAAACATAATGCTTCCAACTAATAATATTATTGTTAAGGGATTTCTTTCTTTTACTACATTTGAAATTGACTTGCCCACCATGCAAGAAATAATAATCGCATATACTACACATACAATTTCCATCAACACCCCACCAAAATCAAATATTGGAGCAAGCGTAATAAAAAGTACTGATGGAATAAAGATAATTGCTCCATATATCAAATCTATCCACTTAAATGCGAAAAGGTTGCAATAAGCAAGAAAATAGAATACATGTCCGATAGCAAAAAGAATAGCACCTGAAATAAAGTGGATATTTAGCACAATATCTCCCAGCATTGCAAAGACCAAGCCAATCAGCATAATAATTGCAAATTTAATCTTGTCAGATTTTAATAAAATTAAATAAGTTAAGTTGACGGCTCCAAGTAAAACAAAACCAGCACTAGTCACTCCTTTAATCCAAAGCTGACCAATTTCAATATAGCAGACATCACCTACTATAATTAATAGTGAAAGAATAATATTTAAAATTAAAAATTTATTTTTCATTTTATCTCCTATTTTAAAAACATTCGAATTAACTTATATTTCCATTTTGAATATGGTTGATATCTCATAGGCATATCAATCCACCTTTTCTTGTCAACTATACTTTTATAATGGGAGAAAGTTTCAAAGCCAGTTTTGCCATGATATGCACCAATTCCACTTTGTTTAAGTCCACCAAAGCCCATGTTTGAAGTT
>CARBWQ010000027.1 GCA_948949055.1 uncultured Eubacteriales bacterium
TGAAGATGGAACTATTAAGTGGGAACCTGTAAAAAATGCTGAAAAATATGAAGTTAAAATAAACGGTCTAGCATTTACAACATACAATAATTTTTATGATTTACCACTCACAGAAACTTCACAAGACTTTAATGTAAGTGTTAAAAGTATTGGCAAAAACAATAATGACTCAAAATTTTGCGAACCTTTAATTTTTAATGCAAGAAAGATAACAGTTTCTATGGGAATATTCTTAACTAATTTCAATGTTCTTAATCCTTTTGTAGAAATTTCATTTGAAGAAATAAGTGGAATAAGCAACTATATCATCAAGATTAATGATAATATTAAAGGATCATACTCATCATCTGATATTATTAAATTCTATAATTCAGAATTTAAAACAGGCGAAAATATAATTTTGGCTGAACCTGATATAGAAAAAGGCTACGATCAAATTACACCAGCTTGTATTCATATTGAAAAAAGTGAACCCCTACCTAATATTGACAATTATAAACTTATAGATGGTCAAATTCACTACGGACACAACTATGAGTATATCTATGACACTTCAAGACTAGCCAATAAATACACACATTCTATTGCATTACGAAATCATGAATCAGGAAAAATTGACTCAGATGGGCCTATCATTGAAATTTATAAATGCCGAGCACCAGCTAAACCTACACTTACAATATCAGATGGCAAAGTTAATTTAGAGTTTCCAAGGAATGAAAATGATGATTTTACCTTTAAAAAAATAGAAGTGCTTTCTTATCTAGATGGAGAAGTTTTATTTACAAAAATATTAAATTATACTGACAATGAAACTACGACACAAGAGATTTCTATTGATAGTAATATATTAACATCCACATTTAATATCCGCCTCACAACATGGAGAGAAGATTGTTTAGCAAGCGAAAATACTTATATATTCAATTTATAAAATCAAAAATATAAGTTGTCAAATAGATTTTTATTAAAATGATTTAAAAATTTATTAAATTAAGTGGGTTTTAAATATAAAGTACAATAAAAAAAGATGGTTTGATTTTTACCATCTTTTTTATATATAAATATAAGTTTAGCTCGAACAATGCAAGTTTTATACTTTTGGCACGCAAGTTTAACACTAACAACGTGAGTGTTCTTCTTACTTACATTCTATTATTTCAACTTCATCAAATTGACTTTCAGCAACAACCTTCTTTGCATTTTCATATGCTTGAACCATAGCGTCATGTTCGGCTATGATTGCCCTTGCTTGTTCAACCTCTTTGAGCTTATTATTCTCTGCTTGTTTTGCAAGCTCGGTATCTTTTGCAATTTGTTCAAGTGTACCTACCATGTCAACAACTTTATTGTAATCTTCTTTACACAAGGTTTTCCTAGCGCTTCGTAGAATAGCAGACTTTGCGCCATCCCATCCAAGAACTATTACTAAAATGATAGTTATAATCGCAACAACAACTGCAAAGATTATGTATAACCAATGAGGTAAGGTTATAAAATAAAGCTGAGCGATTGTATAAGTTGAAAAAGCCATTATTCCACCACCTAGCAAAGCAAATATTATAGTTAGTGGGTTATTCTTAATGTTTTTCAATAATTTCTTCATGTATTCACTCCTTTTTTTTCTTACGGCAATATAAGCAAGACTAGCTGTCGACAACACTTTTAAAGCTTTTGCAAGTCGGTGCGCTTTAATAAGTTGTATACAACGCCCACTCCAAATAGTACCACAAATAATTGATGCCACAACTGATGTTACTTGCATACTCACATAAAATATTGCTATAATTCCACAAATCACATCAAATATAGATAGAATTATGGCAGAAATATTATAAAGTTTAGCTTCTTTGTCATAGGACTTTAATTTTGTAATTGCCCAATCCATAGCATCCTGCGTTTGTGCATCAAACATTAAATCCCCTCATTTTCAAAGGATAGACCTACTACTTCACCATTAATATATTTAAAGTTAAACTTTCCATTTTCACTTTGCAGTGGCTTATCAAAGTATTGTGATTGAGCATGAGCAAACTTATCACCGTAGCCTTCATCTATTTTTATCCAACCTGAAACATCATTTAAAAATATTGAACTTCCAATTCTTGTTATATCATTTTTTTCATTAACCTTTATATATACTTTTATTGATTCATTAAAATATTCTTCCATAAAATACTCCTTTAATATATCTCAGCGTCAAGTGCAAAACAAATGTCTGATGAATTTGGAACTAAAATATCACCTAATATTAAATCTGTATAAGATCCCAAAGCTACTAATGCAGAACTCTCTCTTGGAGTAAACACCGGTGCTATATTAATTTCTGTTTGTGATTCTAGTTTAGACTTAGTTAAATTAAACATATCCAATAGTTGCAGTTGAGTAATAGTAGGTCTTGATCTCATTTTGGTTATATATTGCATGCAACCTCTAATCTGATTATCAGTTCTTGGTGAACAAACTCCGACCCTATACCCCTCAACATTTTGATAATACCTTTGACATGAAGCGAGTTCCTCAGCATAAGTTTTGTGATTAAATGGAGTTGCTTTATCACCAAATTCAAGTTTCAAATACTCTATATCCAGTATACAACCACCACAATACAAACCAGCGCATAGATAGGATATATTATTTGATCGTCTAATTTCAATTCGGATAGCATAACCGTTTTTTTGTAATGTTTTAAAATTTGTATTTTGTTCGGTTGGAATTATTGAAGGTAGTTGTGCTGTGATTGAGCTTACTTCTCCATTAATTTTTGCTGACAACGTTACGCTTTTATTTAAAAGCAAATTCCAATCCATTTCTACTATTTGGAAGAAATTCATGCCTGATACTTCGTTTGAAATCCTTATTCCATTTTCAATTTTAGTTATTGACGAATTATATGCAGTCTGACTATATACGCACCATCTATCAAAAGTATAGAATAGCCCTGACGTTGATGGTTTAACATAAGTCTCTTGTCCACGTTGATTAACTTGAAAATCTGCGTTTATAAGTAAATTGTTGTTTGAAACTGCAAGTTCACTTAAAATTTGATTTTTAATATCATCATAACTGCCCTGCAAACTAGTTGCACTCGCACCAATATTTTGCCTTACCTGTGATTTCTGTGCTTCGCTCAAAACTTGCTGAGTTGTTAATACGGCAAACGACAGAATCTCGTCTTGTTTTTCATCATTTTTTTCTAAACTATCTATATTGTTTTTTATATTTTCTACTTCTTTATTAATACGGTCTAAATCAACTGTAATAATTGGAGCTGTACGCACAACATCGCATATTGTTCCATCTGTTTTAATAGTAAATCTTCCTATTTCAAGTTGATACCTACCCGATCCATTTAGCTTTTTGTATAGATGCTCTTGAATAAGCTCAGTTGCAGAAGATTGTATGATTATAGAGAAATTCACATCTCCCGTATCATCAACAATAATTTGAGCAATAAAGCTATTTTCTGTATTTGTTGATGGCACACTTGCAAATGTCTTATATATAGGATCGTCTATTAAAATCCTATGTCCACAAATCCTTAATTCGCAGGTATCAAAATAAACACTATTGCTAGCATTTGTCGAAAAAATCCCTTCGTTTAAAACGCCTTTAACAATGCCACTTCTCATACCAGAATTAAAATATTCGCCCCTAGCACCATCAATATTTGTATTTTCAATTCCATTCTTTGTTAAAATTTTATATGACATACCTGCTCCTCATTATATAATTTCGTAAATTGCGATAACATAAAAAGGTAATACTACTTTTGTATTCGTTCTTGCATTAAATGCTACACCTCTACCTTTAAATTTCAAACTTGCTTTCAACATACTAATATATTTAAAAGTTACTTCTGTATTTTTTGTTGGTTCTTGCAATGCATATAAAAATTGTCCTTCATTTCCATAAAATAATATTTTGTGTTGAAAACCAGCAGCACCTGTTTCCTTTACTATAATTTCAAAATTATTACCAATTAAATTTTCTATATCTAAATCAACATAAGTTGTACTATTGCAATAAGCATTCCCAGTCCAAACTAATCTTCTTTGAGGAATAAAAGTAGTTTCACTCTCTGAATTTATAGTTAATTTATCTTTAACATTCCTTTTTATATCCAAATTATTTATTAATTTAGAATTGGTAGAATTAGTAGAATTGATTGAATTAACAATTAGTGTATCTCTATTTATGTATTCAATAGGTTTAATAATTTTCTCTACATTGCTTATTAAACCATCTTGAGCAACAAATCTGTATAATTCTAATCGTGCAGTGCCAGAGATGTTTTTTGTCAAATCATCACCTTTATCTATTTTCGGGTAATCCACTGTATCAAATCTTGCGACAATTTTACTTTCGTTGATTGCCAAATTTACTTCTAAATAGACTGTATAATAGCTTTTTGTAGATATATTATCAACAGGTACCAAAACTCCGTTTGCATCTATATCGCATTCAACCCCTTGTAAAACAATCCTCCCACTTTGGATTATAAATTTAGAACCATCATCTTGACTTTCGAGTTCTTTCCCTTTGCCAATAACGTAACCATCTTGATTTCCATAAGCATATCTAAGTCCTATAAAATCATCGGTATTACTTATATTTGGTGTTTCGCTAGGTTTTCTAACCATTGTTATAGCCATAAATTTTCTCCTTTTTAAATAAATTGAATTCCCGTATATCTATATCCTATTTGAAACTTCACAAGCCCTGTTGAATCATAATGAAGTTCCCCACACGGTAATTCTTTATAAATATCATCTCCTCGCTTTACATAAACTAAAAATTTAGTTTCAAAGTCAGGAACTGCATCTTTAACTTCCAATTCGATATTTTCATTGTAGCAAGAATCTAAAAGTTCCTTTAAAGCGTTAGCCCTCGCATCACGTATGTTAATATTACTTGTCACAAGCTTCCTTTTTATTGGATAGATATCTCTCTCGTTCGCAGTCGTTGTAATTTTATTTTGACTAGTCAAAATCCATGTTTCACTTTTCTCGCCATCTACCTCATCATGCAAAACTTTATCTTTATCTTCAAAATATCCTTTGCACTCATTAACATCAGCTATCCATTTGCCATAATTTTTATAGCCATACTCCCAAAGTCTAATAGCAAGATCCCTACGCATTGTTTGCCCGATCGAAAAGATAATCTTCTTTTTTTCAAGGTCTATTGATGTATCAATATAGAGATTATAGAATTTTAAAATACGTTTCATCTCTTCCCAAGCATTGTATATCGCTTCTTTATATATTGGCATATATTCGCCTACCTCAATTTGAGAATTCTCGTCTTTAAAAACAAGTTCACACTTAATATAATCTTCACCAAGCGACTGCTTCCACTTTTCAAATATATAAATCAAAATCTCATTAACTGTTGAATAATTTTCTTTTTTATCAAATATAACATCACAAGATAACATTGATTTTATATCAGTTCCATTAATTTCAGTTTGGTTATCATTATTTAGCAAAGGTATACCTGCTAAACTTCCATAAATATATCTTCCAAGATCATCTTTAATTATTAAAAATGTAGGTTGGATATCCTCAGAAAATGGTTCACATTTGCAACTAAGGTCATTCATCTCAACCGGTCTTTTAACCAACTTAAAACTAGGCAAATCGACACTTAAACTTGCATTGTCATCTACCGGCTTAAACAATCTGTCATAAAAGGATACAATCATAATCTATACTCCCTCCAACCACCTGTCAACTTAAATCCTTCACTTGCTTCATCATGATTAATCGACAATATGCTTTTGCCATAGGAGGCTCTCAAAAAGGTGTCATGAGCTGGATCTATATTGCTTACGTAATCTCTTTCCACGCCATTTACAATCTTTTTTATCTTCTTTTGAGCAGAATTTATTATTATTTTCTCCCCCGTCAAAATAGAATCAGTGAACACCACCTTATTTTCTACTCCATTTTCATTTGTAAGGGTTATTGTAGGTTTATCTATCGCACCTTCAAGGATTATAATGAGTGGAACATCATAAAAATAGGTATTAGTTATCTCATTATTGCTCGTAATATTCGTACCATAAGAATATGGATACCTAAATGAGTATTTTTTCCCAACCTTACCGACCTGTAAAGTTATAATATTTTCACGCTTGACAAAGAAAGGCGTTGTTTGCTGAAATTCCATATCTTGAATAAGATTTCCATATTCATCTTTTTCAGTCTTTGAAAGGCTTATTACTTTGCCTTCGCAGTATCTAATAATATTTCCATCATTATATTCTAGTGCCATTTTTTTATTGGTTAAAGAGTACTTTTGAATCCAACTTACCAGCATATTAGACTTTGCATAGGCATTAAAATGTTGAATAACTGAAAATTTTATCACATTTTTTTCATGAGTAACTTTTGTAATAACATCTTCAATATCACTAGAAATTTTAAGCAAGTTTAATTTAAAACCATTACCAGTCGGATTTGTAACTAAATCCAAATTAAACCTGTCAATAATTTCATCACTTATATTAAAAATGACTAATGAATATTTTCTCACTTTTCTATCTACCTCCTGCTTGTTTTTGAATTACTATTTGTTTAATAACTTCCTCTGCCAGTGTTTTCGAATCATATTCAAGATTGCCTGTTGAATTTAAATTTACATTGATATTGTACTGAGAGTTATCTTCTATATAAGAATTACTACCACTATTAATACCTGTTGAAGTTGAAGGCATGCTATAATCCAATGCAGACTCCTTGACACTGGCTGTATCTGTAAAGTCTACATCAACACCTATACTTTTTGATGCACCTTTAATTGTTCCAATACCAGCAACAACTGCTGCTGCAATTGCACCAACTGCCAAGCCTAAACTCCAACTAGCATGAAATATAGTAATCGCTGCTGCCGCAGTTAAAGCTGCAAGTGCAATTGTTTGCAATACCTTTCCAAGTGTTGACATCTCACTCCAATTACCTATAAGGTCAAAAGCCAACATAAAAGCAGAGCCGAGAGCTAAAAATCCCAAAGAGGTCTTTGATAAAATATTATTGACAGAGCTTAGAGCCTTTCCAAATGAAGAGAATACTCCTATCACTTTTGAAACTACTGTATAAAAAGGCGATATTGTTGCAACTAACATTAAGATTACAGATATAATCTGTTGCGTGAGTGGTGAAAGTTGGCTGAAAAAGCTCGTAAGACTTTGTAGTGCAGGAATAATTAAGGTAGTCAAAACCTCACTAAATGTTTCTAAAACAGGAAGCAATGCCGTGCCAAGTTGCAATTTAGCATTGGCAAATTGTGTATTAACCCTATTCATCATATTATCGTAATCTGTTAAAGCTTTCACCTGATCAGTGCTTAAATAACCTATTTGTTCAAACTCCTTTGCATATTCATTAATATTTTTGCTCCCAACCTTTAAAAGAGGTAAGATATTTGAGGAAAGTTCTGAGCCAAAAATTTGACTAGCATATTTTGCCTGCAATGAGCCATCTTGTAAATTTGATAAAGCATCAATAACATTTATAAAAGCTTGATCGCTATTTTTAAGACTTTCAATACTTATCCCCAATGATTTTATAGCTTCTGTTGAACTATCGCTTTCTCCTGCCAATTCCTTTCCAATGACATCTTTTAGCATTGATACGCCTGAATATAATGATTGGCTTGTCAAATCACATTGAAGTGCAATATAATTCCATTTTTGAATAGCCTCTGACGATAAATCATATTGAGAGGCAAGCTTAGCTATTTCATCACCTGCTTCGACAGATGACTTAGTCAAATTATTCATACCATTAAGAATAGAACTTGAAACCTTACTTAATTCTGCTGTTTCCTGAGCAACAAGTTTCATATCTTCACTTAATTTAGCAAAAGTACTATTATCAAGTTTAATTTTTTCAAGTTCTTTTACCTGACTGTTGATTTTTACCAGTTCATTTTCTGAGAGGGCAAGTGTTGTTTGCAATTCTTTATAATTGTCAGTTCCTATCTGTCCCACTTTTTCAAGTTTTTCAAGTTCATCTTTAATTGCCCTTGCTTTTTCTTCTGAAAGTTGCAAAGCATTTTGTAATTGTCTTTGAGCAGTCAAAAATTGCTCATTATTAAATTCTAATTTTAATCCTTTTTGTAATTCCTCAGCTATTTTTTGAGATGAAGAAATTTGTTTCTCTAAATTTTTTAAATCTTTATCAAAATTGGAAGTATCTAATCCAACTTTGATATTTACATCATTAATATTATCATTTGCCATTTTTTCACCTACAATCCTTCAAAATCTTTTTGACCAGCTTTTGAAATACAACTAATTCCTCTTTTTCTCAATTTTTCCTGTCGTTTTCTTTCAAGATACTCATTAGCTTTATCAATTCTTATTGAATATAATAAACTTAATAAATCA
>CARBWQ010000028.1 GCA_948949055.1 uncultured Eubacteriales bacterium
AGTCATGGCAAGTTGCACTTGTGAAACGTCATTGGTAGTTCTTGTAATAAGACTTGAAGTTGAAAAGTTTTTAATTTCTTCCATTGAAAAAGATTCAACTTTCTTATAAACTGCCTCTCTCATTCTATAAGCGAGAGTGGAAGCAGTACGTGAAGCAAAGAAACTGATTACAAAAGATGTCAATAAACTGCCTAATGCACATGCCAACATATAGCCACCAGCTTCCCAAACTTCTGACATTTTGCTACCACTATTTTGAACCAAAGTAGTGATTGTTTTCATATAGCCTGGAAGTTTCAAGTCAAGCCAAACTTGAAACACAAGAAGTCCGGTACTAATCAGAATAAAAATCCATTCTTTGATCTTTAAGAACCTAAACAACCTTAACATTTTTTCTCCTTTATTGTTCTACATATAATATATATTTAAATATATATAATTTGTAGACTAATAAAATATATAATAATCATCACCAACAAATTTGTCAATAAAAAAAGACCAAATATCTTCAACTTTAAAGTAAAAAAGTTATTTGGTCAAAATAGAAATTTTAATTTAAATGCAAGGATGAGGACAGTCTTCGCAAGAATGTAATTGACTCTTATCAACCACCTTTATCTTGCCACCATTATTGATAAAAACAGGTCTTTGAGGCAGTTCATTTTTGTCAACCGTAGTGAGCGAACTGTCGATATGTTTTAAATGATTAAATACAATATCAAAACCCTTGTCAGACATTATAAACACTGGTATTTTAATTCCGACCTGAGCGATAGCATTTGGATCAATATGGGTTTTTACATATTTTGAGGCACAAGACCAGATCACATCGCTATAATCTTTCATTATAAGTGCTGTTTCCTCTTTTATTCCAGTAGAACATAAGCCAAACTTATATATGTTAACATTGTTTTCAAGTTCTAAATTGATTATTTCTTTATGAAGATAATTGTCATGCGAAGCAACCGAAACTGCTATGTTTTTATAACCCATCCTTATTGCCTCTTTAACCCCCACAAGCTGGTCTATATTTGCTGTATATGGAAAAACAGGAATTATTTTAGCGTCAATCGCAGTACTTACCAACTTCTCTGACGGACTTGAATAAAAAAGACCTGTCATTCGTTTAACAGCACCCTGAGTATTTGATGCATTAGTCGTAATTATAGTGCCAAGATTATTTGAAACTATAACAGCGCAATCAATAATGCCTCTTTCCATTGCAGACATCATTGTTTCAGAAGCACCAAAAAGCACGTTGGATTCACAGGAGTTAAGAGGTCTGTTTGTGTCAAAATATCCACCTTTAATTACCACTTCGTTGATTAACTTGCACATATTTTGGGTTTGAAGAGAGGTATCTTGCGATTGAAGAGAAGAAAGAATTTCTTCTGCATACTCACCACCAACCTCTTTTAAAAGTTTAATCATTAGTGGACAATACTTTATAGGAATGGGAGTTGCCTTGACAGCTTTAAGTTCCCCATCAATCTTTTGAAGCAAAATAAAACTTCCAAACATTCTTGTGACATGTATCTCTTTAATTTCATAAAACTCTCTTACCTTTTGACAAACAAAATCAAAAATGGCTTCCTCTTTTGCTTCTACAACTAAATTGCCATCAATTATTTCAAGGCTACTAATTTCTGCGTTATTAACTTTTAATTCTTGATTTAAATAATTTGCCAAACCTTCATTTTGCCAATTATTAAATTTAATAACATCTTCACTTTCAAAATATTTATCAAGTTGTGGCTTTTTTAAGTAAAAAGTCAACCTGCTTTTATCTTCCATCTTTTCAATTATGTATTCATATGTTTCTTTTATTTTCATATTTCTCTCCTTTACATTTGCATTATATCACCCTTCTATGCTAAAATAAAATATATATTATTTATGTAAAATATAAATAGAATTTATATCAAGGAGAAAATAAATTGAATATTAGTTATGACGCTTACAAAATTTTCTATGTTGTCGCTCTTAGTGGAAGCATTTCAAAAGGTGCAGAAGAGCTTATGATTTCACAGCCGGCAGTAAGTTGGCAAATTAGGACGCTGGAAGGACAACTTGGGCTTACACTTTTTGTAAGGACTAAAAGAGGCGTTTCTCTTACAGACGAGGGAAAGATACTTTTTGACTATATTAAACAGGGCATTGAAAGCTTTACCAACGCAGAAAACGAGTTGACTAATCTCAAAAATATGGATTATGGAACAATAAGAATTGGTGCAAGTACGACTGTGAGTCAGCATGTGCTTATGCCTTATTTAGAAATCTTCCACAGACAATATCCAAACATAGAAATAGAGATTGTAAACACTCTGACAAAAACATTAATTGATGAGTTAAACAAAGGCAATCTTGACATTCTTGTATTAAATTTGCCAACTTATGAAAGTGAAAATCTTAAAGTCCAACCTATCATGGAGGTTCATGATACCTTTGCTGGAAACAAACAATATTATCAAAAGACTGGTGGCAAGTTAAGTTTGACTGAGCTTGAAAATTATCCACTTATATTTCAAAAAAGACCTTCCAATACAAGAAACTTCCTTGATAATTATTTAAAAACAAATGGTAAGATAATAAAACCTAAAATGGAAGTAGTAAGTTATAATCTCATCATGGACCTTGTAAAAATCGGATTTGGAATAGGTTATGCCACACGTGAGTTTATTAAAGATGAACTTGCAAGACAGGAACTATTTGAAATTGAAGTCATTCCTACTCTGCCACCAAGACATATTGGCATTGTTACATTAAAAAATAAGGTGCCAAATTATAGCACAAAAAAGCTTATTAAGCTTATGACAAATAAAAATTAAAATTGTATAATTTTTCTAAAAACAATTGCACAAAAATAAAGTATTAAATTATAGGGCTTATAGCTATTGAAAAGATAGAGCGTTTACTAGGCGCAAAAAACTGGGATATCCCCAGTTTTTTAATAATTTTTTATATTTCTTATCTCTATGCTTGGAATAGTTATCTCATGTGGTAAATCAAAAACATACTTCACTGCACTAGCAACTTCACTTGCTTCTAGACCTAATTTCATAATATCGTCTGAAAGTTCATCTTTTGCCCTAATATAGAAATTGGTTTTTATAAGACCCGGGCAAACATCGGTAATCTTTATATTATGCCTTGCAAGGTCATTTTGAACTGCCTTTCTATAATAATAACCACCATGCTTAGAGGCGTTATAGACTGGACAAAATGCTTCCGTTTCAACTCCACTTTGAGAGTTGATATTTATAATTTGCCCTCTTCCATTTTTAATCATGATAGGTGAAAGCTCGGTAATCGTTGCAATAGTGCCAAAGGTATTTGTGTCGATTAGCTTTTTTATTCTTTCCATCTCATTTAATTTGGCAAAATGCGAATCACTTAGCTGAGAAATTTCACCTTTTGACCAAAGACCAGCACAGTTAATAAGAGTATCAATTTGAGAAAAATTATCTTCAACATATTCTTTTAATTTTTTAATATCTGATGGTTCACTTACATCACACAAAAGATATTTGCAATTAAGACTATTTGCAACACTTCTTAAATTTTCTTCTTCGATGTCAACAAGCAAAAGATTTTCATCTCTTAAAACTTCTGCAACTGCCTTTCCAACGCCATCACCAGCGCCGGTTATTAACACATTTCTCATAATTCCTCCCAATAATATCAAACCCACTTATCTTTCTAAAATTTCTATTTGTATTTTGGTTTTCCTGCAATCCAATTTTTATGATTTTGGGTATTATCCAACAATTCCTTTCCTAGATATCTTTCATCATTTCCAAAAGGTAAAAAAGAAAGCGCCTTTTTGAGTAATACTGTGTCATTGTCAAAATCATCTTTGATTAAATTAAAACAATTTCTCACCATATTATCTATTTCATCATCTTTGCCCAAGAAAAACTTATTGCTACGATATTGACTAATAACTGCAAATTCCACATCTTTTTCAGAGAAAAACTTTTTAAACAAACTATAAATTTGCAAAGGAATTCTTTTTCTCTCTTCATCATTTTTTATTAAGCTTTTCCATGCTTCCATAAATAAATCGTTATCATAAGAGCAATTATGTAAACTATTATACTTTTCCTTAGAAATATATTGCTCTATTATCATATCATCTAAGGCATGATTGGCTAAAAATAGGTCGATTTTCTCTGGCAGGAATGAAAAAGCATCACAAAAACTTTTACAAATACAATTTATATTTGCATTTGGTAATATTTCTTTATATTTCTCTTTGACATATTCAATAGCTTGTGGATTTGAGTCGATAATAAATATCTCACCATTAAAATCGATTTCTTTCAATGCCAGCGCAATTTTATGCCTAAAACCGGGAGCGAGTTCCACCACTACTTCTGGTTTTTTAATCTCTTTTAAGACTTGATAAAATAGTTGACCTATATACCACTCCCATTCTTCATCTACTACAATTTCAAAATTTTTCATAACATTTAAATTTTAAAAAAATCCACGCTTTTAGCGTAGATTTTAATCATTACAAACCTAGCTCATGATCATTTTCTACAAGCACTCTTAGTAATCTTTTTGTATCAGGATCAAGATCTTTTGTCACATTTTTCAGCTTATCATTTAATCTTGCAAGCTTATCTTTTTCTGTTTGAAGTTCACCTTCCAAGTCTTTACAAACTTGTTCTTGACCGTCAATTTCTTTCAAAATCTCAGCTAATTCAGAGAGCTTAGAACTCATAGAAGAAACTTTTTTAGTGCTTGAAGAATAGTTTGAACTACCTTTTCCATAATATCTTCTTCCACCACTATAACTACCCATAGTTGTACCTCCATTTATGATTTTATTTTATCATATTATTTTTTTGTTGTCAATATTAAATTTACAGTTCTTGGCAATTTTTATACTCACCATTTATTTTAAAATTAATATCTATCATTTCTAAATCAATAAGATTATCAAAGCTGAGGGCTTCACTGATTAAGCAACCGTCCTCGTGGGACATTGAGTAATCCTGTCCGTTTATAAAGACTTTTGCAAATTTAATATCTAGGTTGCTAAAAGGTCTTAAAATTATTTTAAACTCATCCCTTGATAGCAAGAAATAATAAAAATACTCTTCGCATATTACTAAACCAATTTCAACCTGTTGACATTCTTTAAAGTCATAATTTCTTAAATTGGTTTTAATCAGAGCTTCTGTAATTGCCTGTACATCACCAGCCAGCCATCTTCCCTCTTGATAATAACCATAGATTTTATCAAATATAAAGGCGTTATTGAAAAGATATTTCCTATCAAAGTTTATAACATAACTTTTAAACTTTGCCTCTTTAATTTGCTCCAAACTTAAAGAACTATAAATATTGTCAAGTAATTTAACAATCTCTAAGGTATCTTTAATAGATTTCTCTGAAAAATCTTTGTCGTCGCCAACTATATTATCAGCAAAGTTATCATCAATTATTCCTTTCAATTGACCTACTTTATCATATTGTATAAGCTGTGAGTTGTTGAAAAATAATTGTAATGCTAATAGTTTATTGTTTTCGCCCTCTCTGCTTAACAGATATTTTTGAAATAACTTTGAAAAATCATATATAAAAGAATTATGAACATATTCTCCATTTACATTAAGGTCAAAGTAGTTTGGGAAAAACTTAGTTGATAAGCTTTTGAATTTGTCTAGTAACCTATCTATATCTTCTTTATTTTTTTCATAATGCAAAGAATAATCAAGACCAATAATATCACAGAACCTTATAAGCAAGTTTTTATCATAGGAATTTTCAATACATGAGATAGCCCTCTTTTTATCTAAATCACAACCACTTGACTTACAATATTCTAATATATTTTCAACCATCATTTTTTGACCTAGTATTTCACTGCCAAAATAGCTCGCCTTATATTTGTTGGTATTTGAAAACTGAGGATGCCTACCTTTTACAAAAGTACAGGTATCAAAATCCAGCATATTGCAATCAATTGAAAGATTTCCAACAGACCAAGCTCCATGTAAAAATCTATCAATAAATTTATTGGCTTCCATTTGTCCAATTTTATTGCAAAGTTCGTCAAGCTCCTCCTGCGAAAACACCTTTTCATCAGCCATAAAGTTGCTTAATCTATAAAGCTGATTTTCTTCATAATAGCGAACTTCCAAGCCTTCTTTTAAAATAAAATATTCGTCTACTATCTCATCGTTTTCATCTTGAAATTGCTGGCGAAATTGATAGCGTCTGTTTTTATCAAATACTGCCAGTGTCTGAAAATTAGTAATCTTAAAATCTAGGGCAAGCACATTTGAAAGCACAGCTTCTTTTAGACCAGCCTGCAAGCATACTTTGCCGTCACTATAATATTTATCCTTTGCAATCGCGAGAGAAGTTTTTTCGCCTTTAAGATTAAAATTTTGACCATAGAAGAAAGCTCTACCAGACCCTAAATTGCCAGAAAGCGCTATCCCACTTTTATCAAATTGTCGATCGGCATAGCCTATACCTACAACATTTCCATTAGAAAGTTTTTCTTCAAGTGTAACCGAAAAAATTTCTTCTAACTTTGCTTTTGCCTCTTCATCAAAAGGCTTATTGTATATTTTTTTGTATAATTCTTTGTTTACATAGACTAAACTATAATTAGCGCTCGTCTGATAAACTTTTTGTTCAACAAGGCTTTTTTCATTAAATTTAGCCATAATTTGTGGTTTTTTATCCATTTTTAGCCCTTTTTTATTTAATTAACTTATTTTTAGCACAATATTTTATACAAAACTCGCAAGCCATACAAGGCGTTTGAGCCTCATGATTCTTTAATATCCTTTCTGGGATAACTTCTCTAAACATCGCAGTACCATAATTTTTTATAAAGGCAATATACCTATTGCTATTATAGTTTTCAAGAATTTTCTCCATTCCATCAGCAAATAGATTGCCAAGTTTTACATACTCGTGCATGTTGAATATCTCACAAGGATAGCAATCTCCATTAACTTTCATAAATATCTTTGGGCTAACAAATTGGCCTAGTTCTTGACAAAAAGTATTGTCGCAATTGCCTATTTCATCAAATACAGAATTGCTTATTATTTCAAGATTTTCACCCTGACCTTCTATATAATTTTTATATTCTGATAAAGTTAGATAAACTCTATTTTGTGGAAAAGCTCCAAATTTTTCAGTATAAGTCTGATAAAGTTTTTCCAGTCTATCAGCGATCTTGTTGCTTTTAGTGTTTATAATTCCAAGGTGCAATTCTTCGTTTGTGTAACTATTTGACACATAATGAATTATATTACAAATGTATTCAAGAGGCACTGACTGTTCACCTATGGAAAGCTGAATTGAAGGAACAACGAATCTATTTTTAAATATTCCTGCCTCTTTTAGTTTTGAGAAATAGTGCTCTACATCTTTTCCCCAAAATCCATTTGAAATAAGTTTTATTACATCAAGTTTGCCCTCGCAGGCCTTAATAAACTTACACATGTTATCAAATTCTAAAAATGGTTCTCCACCTGTTATTGCATATGAAATTATGCCAGACTTTTCAAGTTGCTCTGCAAGCATTTCAAGTTCTTGCAAACTAAGCTTAGGCTTGTCTGTCTTTTTGTTTGCTGACATTCCACAATGTGGACAACTACAATTACAAAGATTTGTAATCTCAAAAGTAAATTGAATAGGTTTTATATCAAATCTATCACAAAGTTTTCCCTTTTGAGAATTTGCAACTTCCTCATGAAAATTTATAGATTTTGCACTATATTTACCATTTATTGAGCTTTGTTCATCAACCGACAAAAATTCTTTTATTATTTCCTCTTCATTTTTCATTTTACTTTGTCAAATCCTTTTCACACCAATTTTCTATACCCTCAACTTTATAGAGCTTGAATCCTCTTTTTTGATAAAAAACTTTTGACCTTTCAAACCTTTCATAAGTGCAAAGAAGCATTCTTTTAAACCCATTCTCTTTTGCAAACTTAACAATTCTGTCAAAGAGTTCTCTGCCGATACCTCTATTGCGAAAATGTTTATTTACATAAAAACTATTAAGTTTTATCACCTCATCATCTACTTTAAGTCCACCACAAGTGCCTATGATTTTTTCATCTTGATCGATTGCCACCAAGAACAAACTTTCACCTCGCTCATAACTTGAAAAGTCTTTGTTGTCAAGGTAATCATTCCACTCATAAAATCGGTACTCGTCAATAGCGACACTCTTTATAAACTCAATGACATTTT
>CARBWQ010000029.1 GCA_948949055.1 uncultured Eubacteriales bacterium
ATCTTTTAGATGCGTCGTCGTTTGCTGTAATGATAATCAAATGATGATTTAGTGTGCTTAAAAAGTTTGTATAAGCTTGTATTCCACATATTACATCAGATTGCATTTTTTCTAACAAAGGTGCCATTTTACTTATTTCAAGAGCGAGTTTTTCAGTCTTGAAAGATTTATAATCAAGAGGCAATGTATAATAATCTTTATAATTAATTCTTAATTTCAATAACAATGAACTAACAACACTTTCAAAGTTTTCTTCTAATAAATGAACTTGATAAGGTTCAAAATCAGGTTTGCTAATAAATTTAAAATCATTATAATGCACTCTTGCCTTAAAATCTTCTTTCCATTTAAGAGTAATAGCATTTTTAAGTTTAGATATAAAATACTTTGTATAATAATCTACACATTTTTTTAACTCACTACTATCTGATTTATAATCTTTTATTGTTCCATCAAAGGCTATATATTGTTTAGCAAAAGTTGGCCAAATAACAACTGCTTTTTTGTAATTTTCATTGACAAAGTGAGCAAACTTATTAAGACCATCCAGCACTATGTTTTTATCTATATCTTTTAGATTTAATTCACAAAATTGAAAGTCTTTTGCTTTTTCGCCTAGACTTCTTACAAAACCGTTGAGAACATATTTCCCATCTGCTTGAATAAAAGCAGATTTGTTCTTATAAGTAACCCTAAAAACCTTCTCAACCATGCAAAACAAATCAATAAATATAAATTCGCTTTTAATGTTTTTAAGGTTGAATATAGTTTTTCTATTAAACTCATAATCTAACATTCTATTTAAAAATTCTTTATTAGGTGCTTTTTGAATTAGTTCTTCTGGGATATTTAATGTTTCATCAAATAAAGCCCAAGGACAAACTTTGAAAGCATATAAATCAATGTCAAAAATCTCTTTCATTCTTGGGTCATTAAACATCTCACGACTTACACAACACCCTACAATTGAAACATGTTTCTTTTCCACAATAAACTCCTTTTCACTTCAAGTAATATATCATTTTTTACAAAACTTGTCAATAAAAATAGTTTATTTAAACAACTTAATAAATTAAGCGTGCAAATAAAAATAAAACACCCTTTAAATAGGTGTAATTATTTTATCTTAATCTCTTTTGTCTTTAAATCTAGCAAATTCTCATATAATCTTATGTGACCACAAAGGTTGTTTTTGGGAAACCTTAATTAGCCCAAGCAAAAACTAAATAGAAAATTGTAAAATAAATTCCAACAACTAAAACTATGCCAATAATGCCCATTAATATATCAAGCCATTTGCGAGTTTTTATAGGTTGCGCCTGCACTTGTTCAGATAATTCAACCTCTTGATCAGAATTTGAAATATCAATCTCATCTCCCTTTTTTGCTTTTTTATTTTGAGCTTTATCTAAAATACTTTTAAGAGTTCCTTTAATTGCATACTTAAAGCCATAATAACTGTAAGCCGAACACAAATCTGTTGTTGCACCTGCAAATGCAATACAAAGAATAGTAACTAATAGTGCAGGAACAAACTGATCTCCATTTTTAAATAATGACACTGCAAAATATTCTGTAACTAATGTTGCCCAGCAAGGACTATCATAAAACAATTGCCCAAATTCTAGTTGAAGCCCTGCCCTTTTCAAGCCTTCTAGCTGTACGCTAATGTCTTGTACTAAAATTCCACATACTTCCAAAAATACCAAACAAATTCATTTTCACTCCTCTTCATTTAGTTTAATAAACTATACAATTTATTTTACACTATAATTAAAATTTATTTTTACTTTTTCCACAGATTTTGTTTAAAAATTAGAAATATCTTTCATCATTAATTTCTTCACAAAGTGGCCTTACTCTTGTTACATCATTAAAAGATTTAAAATCTTCCAAATTTTTATATATATTTATGCTTTTAAATCCTTTCTTTTCAAGTCGTGATAAATCAGTATCTTTAAAAGCTGGACATGGCAAAATCTGTCCATCATATCTAATATCTATTTTATCGTAGCCTGCACTGCATTTATGAGTGTTTTTATTTTGAAGAGGAATACCAATTTTAATAACAGTTTTGTCAGATTTTATCTTACCACAACTTTCAACAAACTCTTTTAGTTCATCTTCGCTGAGCATTAACCTATCTCTATTTTCTCTTCCACGTCCTTGTGGAACAAACTTTAATACTCGAACCTCCTTAATTTCTGCAATCTCGGCAAGTTCCACCACGTCTTTAAACTGACTGGCGTTTATTTTGTTAGGTACAAAATGAATAGATGTAACTATATCAAACTTTCTAGCATTAAGCATAGATCTAAGCAAACAGGTGAAATTGTTTTTACTGCCCATAAGATTATTATATTCATCAACCTCACTAGCCTGCATATCAAATACAATTTTATCAAGACCAGCACTCTTTAATTTTGAATAAGTTTCATAGGTAATCTCTGAAAATGTTCTATTATTTAGCATTCCCAAAATCTTATCAAATTTCGCATTAGGAGATGTAAAATTGCTTTCATTTTTGACAATTCCACTTGTATAGATAGTTGTAAATATACCTTTATCATGACAATATTTTACAATATCAAAGATATTTGGATGAAGAAGTGGCTCGCCACCAGATAGCGAGATTTCCTTCACTCCTCCGTTATCCACAAAAAAATCAATGGTCTTTTTAATAGTCTTAAAGTCTATAATATTACCTTTATCATAACTACTTTTAGAAGAACAAAACAAACAATTATTAGGACATTTCTGAATTATTTCAAAACATAAATCTTTTATCATGTTTTTATTATAACATACTTTCTCTTGAAAATAAATAGCTATTTATCTACTTCTTAAAATATTTAAAGTGCTTTTTAAATGTGTCGGAAATACTTTTTGTTCAATTTCATTTTGTTACCTCAGCTTTCTTCACTTTTATTTTCTTTTAGAGATTTTGCATCAAGTTTAGGTGCTAAATAACCTTCTTTGTCTTTTTTATAATATTTCAGTCTTATAATCATGAATATAGTTAAACTTAATAGTCCTCCTGCTATCTGTCCTATATCGGTATTGAAAGGACTAAAAATAGACAAAATCAGAACTGTTCTAATAACCTTTATAACTAAATTATAAATAGTACATCTTGTAGGCGAAAATTCTAGCTGTAAATATGTTTTTATATTTGCAGTGACTATATTCATAAGCATATCAAAAATTTGAACGGCTAAATAAATTAGACCAATAGACAAGACTACCTTATAAGTTTTAAAAAGTCCAAAGAATAAAGTTATGCTTATACCTATATAAAAAGCAGAAATTAGACTTGAATTTATCAAACTCTTTTTATAATTGTATTCAGATTTTGATATGTCAATTTTGGCTATTTTATTTATAGCATTTAGCGCATCCCATTGTGGATCTGTAATCAGGTTTACGAGATTTAAAGCAGTGACATATTCACTTCCAAACCCAAAAGCACGACTATAACCAAAAAAGTAAATAATAAACATAAACAGCTCATTAATTATATACATCGACTCATACTTAAAATTCTTAATAATATTAAAATCAAAATGGACTCTTCTAATTGTCAGTCCAAGCCAAACAGCACAATACAACAAAAGAGATATTAAGTTTACAAGAACTATTATAAGTTCATTAGTCGTAAATAGAGCCGAAATAGTTACAGAAAATAAATTAAGCAGTATAAACCCTAAAATACATAGGTTCGCTCTATTGTCCTTATCTTTAAAATATAGTTTTTCAGCAACTAGGTTTATAATGTAAGTAAAAAATAATTGCCCAATTGCCATTAAAGTAAAATTCCTATAAATATCGGGATCCATATTCATAAAAACTATATAATTATCAACTAATAAACCAACAATACCAAATGTTAAAAATCCTACTATCGCCCCTAAAATTATACCTATGTCTATACAATTTTCATTTTTCTCTTTGTTTGCTCTGATATTTGAAGCAGAGGCAAAAAAGCTCAAAAGAATAGAAACCACAAATTGTAAAGGATAAATCAATGAAAATACTTCTGAATATGCAGTGTTTTTCGTAATAACACCTAAAAGAAAATATGTAAGCACATTTAGTGCAGAAAATATAAATAACGTAATTGATATATTAAAATATCGTTTCATGTGCATTCCTTTCCATATGAAATTATATACTTTTAGCAACAAATAAGCAAGCAAAAAATTATTGACAATTAAAAAACAAGATGATACAATAAATAGGTAATTATTTATAGTGAAAAATTACATACAATATTTTTATAAGGAGTAAGTTATGATAGAAAACAATAGGCAAAACGTCACGTCAAAAACGCAAACTTCTTCTAGAAATTTGCAAAGTACGACAAAATCTACGACAAGTCGCTCTGCTACAAAGCCAACTAGTACTATAAGTAAAACATCTGGTTCTGCAAATAAAACATTAAATGCTTCTAGTTCTACAAGCAAAACAAGTACAGCTTCAAAATTGTCTTCTAGTAGCAAATCTACTGGCAACAAAAAGCCGAATAAATCAAACAACAATAAAAAGCGAAACATCATTTTTATTATCCTTGCTATTTGCGCTGTAATTGCAATAATAGTAGGAGTTGTACTTGCCACATCTAATAAAGGTAGTGGCAACAATAATAACAATAACGACAACAATAATCCTTCTCAAATTGTTATTCCAACGCCACCTAATCAAGGTACCTATAATCGTGGAGATTTAAAACCAGGTGACGCTTATGAAAATGTTACCATTGGAGAAGAAACCTTCTATAATAAAGATGAAATTGTTGATTATCCATATGACATAACCGTAAGTTCCACAACTATGGTAGGTATTTCAGACAAACAGATTGGTGAAGTTGAAAGAGATATTCCTCAGACAACTCGTGATGAAGGACTTGGCGTTTATCCTAAATATGGATATACACTTTCTACTGTTATTGGAAGCACAGATGATAAAGTAGCAACAAGAAACGCTTTAATAGCTGAATCTAATTATCTTTGTGCCACTGGTACTTATAACAATTCTGGTAATGGTGGAAGTTATTCTTGGATGGATGAAAATGGTTATCTTTACAACGGAACAACCTCAGCTCCATCACCTTCTCTTGATAAACTAGGCAATCATAGACGTTTATATAAACATTCTGCCTCTGTTGGCCTTTATCTTGGTGATGTATCAGATGACGAACCTGGTATTATCAAAGAGGTAACTATTCGCCCTCGTGGATATACAAGCTATTCAGTAACTGGCGTGTATGCACCTGCTGGCGAAATTATTAAAATTCAAATTAGCGAAAAAGATATGAATGCTACTGGTGGAATCACCATTCATATCGGTCAAGCGTTATACAATGGTCAAGCAAATAATATTTGGACTGCAAAAGGTCAAATGCAACGTTTCCCAGTAATTTTAAATACAATGATTGTAAACAAAAATACTGCAACATTAAATGATGGCGTTTACACAGCTTACGTAGGTTCTTTCTTAGGTGGTCCACTTTATATAAGAAACACAGCTAAAACTTTTACAGCCACAATTTCAGGTGGTGTAACCTATTCACATTTTATTTTAGGCAAAACAACAAAAGAAGAATTTGAAGCAAACGCAAAATCTTCTGCTCCATATTTTGACCTTGAAGTTTGGAACTATGGTGTTTTACATTCAGGTCCAAAAGCCTATGCGAAAAATTTCTCATATGAAGACATTTACAAAGCGGCTATTCTTTGGGAAAAAGTTTCAAGCGTAACTACCACAGGTAGCAGTCAAGGAATTGTGTTCTTATATGATCCATTTGTTGCAGCTGGTGCTGCCGTTGCCTTCCCTGGCAGAAGTTCTGTAAACTGCCCAACTGGCTGGATGGCAAATTCACTTAACTATAATGGTATAGTTACTTCTGGCGCTTGGGGAAACTTCCACGAATATCATCATAACTTCCAAGGCTATGGTGTAGGAAATGGTGGTGAAGTTACAAACAATGGTATGAGCCTAGTTTCCTATGCACTATTTACAAAAATTTCTTCGGCACGTGGCATTTCAAGTTATGGAGCTGCCGGCCTTGGTGGTTGGAATAGTTATACAAGTGCTACTTGGGCTTTGCAAGAAGTTTTAAAAATTCCTAATGGTGGAACTCCAAGTAATGGCATGCAAGGTTTAGCTCTATACGCTACCCTACTGCACAACTTTGGAGCAAACAACTATATTCAATCAAAAGTACAACAACAAAGACATAGTTATGGGCAAACATATTCAGGTTATTTAAGAGCTTGGCAAGATATAACTCATAATGATATGACATATTATTTCAAAGATATATTAAAAGGTATAACTGAGGAAGTAGCAGAAAAATGGCGCAATCCTGAATATCCAACTTTTGTACCTGTTTCATCTGTTTACCAAACAGGCAGAAGTTATATGTATGACGGTGTTAAGCAAACCTTTAAAACTATGCAACCTTATGTAATACCTTATGGCAAACCTTTCACTATTGATTTAAATAAATACTTAGCTCCTAGTGGTCAATATGCAGGTGGAAGTATTGTTATCCCAGATGGATTTACCTATACAATCAAAAATGTAAGCTCACCAAAGAGTGGAAATATCCAAAAAATTGATGATTATCAATATCTATACACTCCTGGCGAGGATACTTTCTCAGGTGAAATCGTAGCGACTTTACAAATAACCAAAACTGATGGTGCTTTTACAGTAGATGATGTAGATCTTATTCTTGAATTTGAGCAAACACATGAAACAAACAAGATGGTACTTACTAGAACAACCTACACATACACTACTGACAATATGTACACCGATGCTCAAACAGCTTATGAAAATAATTTTGCAGGATTTGAAACAACTAATATTTCAGACCATACCAACCCTACTCAAAATTGTAATACCGATATTTGGTTTTATCCAAACACCGATGCAAATCATGAAAAATATCCAAACGCACCTGACTCATACTTTGTACATGATAATAATATAGCGACAGTTGATGGCAAAGTTCATTTTAATGAAGCTGGAAAATATAGATTTTATCTGCGTGGCAGAATGAATTGCGCTGTATATTATTCTATTGATGGTGGAGAAACTTACAATTTAGGTGCAACAATAAAAGATGTAAGCCTACCAAGTAATAGTTCTGCGTTTAGACTAAATGATCCAAACACCTACTTTGATGTAGAACTTGAAGATGATTCTTGGGTTTATTTCAAATCAATATTAATTGTACAATCCAGCCCTATGGTAAGTTATATTGGACTAGGATACTCAAAATGGCAAGAACCAATGTTTACAATAGTTACCAAATATTATGACAAGGATGGAAATGAGGTTTCATCAGCCGAAGAAGCTGTAAGAACAGAAACTCATTATTATGACTATCGTGGTAATGAGGTAACAGAAGAAGAGGCAAATAGAGCAGAGCTTATCCCACCTACTTCAACTCCTGCTTATCTAAATGCTTACAATGTAGAATATGAATTCCCAACAAATACAACCTTTGAAACAGATTATTTCTACACAAGAGAATATTATTACACTTATAGTGAAGATGAAAAAGTTTTATCTGCAAATCAAACTCATGTTGAAAGTATTTATTCCCCATGGGATAACACTCCAACCTATTCAATAAACAACCTCTTTGATAATAATGATGAAACATTTATTCATAATAATAGAACTCCAATTTCGCAGTCAAATCCATTTAGCGTAACTGCAAAATTAGATCAAACTCTTACTGCAAATAGACTCACCTTCCATGGTTCACAGGTTAATAATGGACGTTATTCAACATATATGCCTAAGGATTTCAAGATTTGGGTTAAAGAAGGCGAAGACAGCGAATGGACACTTGTTTGTGACAGAACAAATGTATCTTATAGTAATCACAAAACAATCGCAAACTTTGATAGATATTATACATTTAACTATTATAAAGTTGAAATTACTGCGACTCATGCAAGACAAAATCTAGGATACCTTTGCCTAAATAAGATTGAATTCTCTTCAATATTCTCACTCGCAAACGGCAAACAATATTCACCAGACAATCAAATGTTCACTTATAATGGCTCTTGGAGTGGAATGCAAACAAACTCTTCATTCGGTCATGTTTACATTGGAAAAGCTGGTGCAACTATGGAATTTGAATTTACAGGAAAAGACTTGCACTACTCTCGTCTGCTTCATATGGAAAGAACTT
>CARBWQ010000030.1 GCA_948949055.1 uncultured Eubacteriales bacterium
AGTACTTTCTTCTTGTTTCTTTCCATCAATATAAATAGCAACTCCACTTTCAGCAAATTCTGCATCTTTGCTAGCATCTACAACTGTAAGAGTGCAACCAACTGCCTCGGTAACACAAACGGCAGCACCAACAATAGAAACAGCCATTAATACGACCAAAGCACATAAAGATAATATTTTTACTAAATGTTTAGACATAAAATCCCTCCATGTAGATATATTATAGCACACATTAAAAAGTTTTTCAATAGCTTACAATAAATTTTTTAAATAAAATTAAAAATAATTTTCTATATATTTTATAATAAAAAATTAAAAAAATAGTAATAAGCAACTATATTTTATGCAAGAATATTCTTTTTATTATAATAAATGAAATTAAAATAAAAGTATAAAAATAATAAATAATTTAAAAATATTTTGATAAAAATGTTGACAACTATCCAAAAATATGATAATATTTAAGAGCATTGGGGGATTAGCTCAGCTGGCTAGAGCGCCTGCCTTGCAAGCAGGAGGTCATCGGTTCGATTCCGATATTCTCCACCAGTAAAAAAAAGACACAAGTGTGTCTTTTTTTCGTACCTTTATTTTAATAAAAATTCGCAAATCATAAGCAAACTGGTAATACACAAATTATAAATATTATGTTATATTATTCAATTTCCTTTTACGGTCTAAATCAAAACTCTCAATTTAGGCTTTTTTAGCATTAAATAAAAGCTGATGTAATTTCAGATAATAACAATAATGTGACCTGCTTAGGGAAAACATAATGACATGTAAAAATAAATTTTGAGAGTATTTAAGTTTACCACAAAAAAAGAGGATAAATTATATCCTCTTTTATTAATTCAATTGAACTACATATCCATTTCTGCTTCATTTGAAGTGAAAAGGTCTGCGATTTTTTGTTGAAGAGCGTTCTGCATAACTGAATCTTTTTCGTTAGCACTAACTTTGCCTTGGAAAACTTTCTTAACAGAAACTACATTCATACCAACGACATTTCCATTATCATCTTTAACAGTAACAAGAGCATTTGCAATAATAGTTGTAGAATCGCTATTTACATTGTAGTTTGCACTTGATGAGTAGTTGATAGCTGCATCGCCACTAACTTGTTCACCTTTCATAGTGCTCATTTGTGTATTTTCTCCACCAATTTGAGAAACAATTTCTTTATCAAAGTGAGTCATACTTACTATTTCACCATTACCAAGTGGAGCAAGCATAGTTGTTTCGTTAAGAACATTCATACCACTCTTAATTTCATATCTGATAAGGTTGTAGTAAGTTTGTCTGTTTCTACCAACACATTCTACAAGTAATGTAACATTACCGGTTTCTTTGTCATATTCATTCATCAATATGTCCTTAGCAACGCCACCTTTTTCAGCATTAGCAAGAGCATTTTTGTATTGATTTATTGTAGAAGCACTGAATTCAACACTTGCAGTTGGTGCATTAATGATATCTATAACAACTTGAATATCTGAAATCTTAGAACCAGTTTCGTCAAGTATTTCTTGCAAACCATCAAAAGAATTTTGATAATTGCCTTGCATTTCATTGTTAAGAGCAACAATAGCATTACCTGCTTCTTCAAGAGCTTTTGAATCTTTATTCTTCACTGCTAAGTTGTAAGCATTAAGAGCTTTTGCATAAGCACAGTTTGGATCAAGTGTTCCATCTTCTAGGTAAGAATATTTTTCATCAGCCTTTTGTTTAGCATCTGAAACTTTTGAGTAACCTGTTTGCACAGCTTCTGAGTCTACTTTGAATCCAGTCATAGCTATATAAGCTTGTGCAATTTCTTCGTTTGAAAACCAATTATTAACCTTTTCAGCAGAAAGTAAGTTGCCAGTAATTGCGTCATAGTTTGCACCTACTGAATTCTTTTCGATAATATCTGCTGCACTATTGGCTGCTTGTGTATAAGCCTCTTCGGACTTGCCTAAACTATCACGAGTTTTTCCGAGTGTAGGAACAAGAACAGAAACAGCGACAACACCTAATAAGATTATAGAACCAACTGTACTAATAAGAGTTACACCCCTCTTACTCTTTGCCATAGACTTAACATTCCACATAGAGTTGTCTTTAAGCATTTTATTGATTACATCAGTTGAAGTTTGAAGAGATTCGTTTTTCTTTAATCCTATTCTAAGCTGATCATCAAATTCCTTGAACTGTCTATTGTCAATATCGTACTTAGAGAAATTAGCTTTGAATTCATTGTATTCATTAACAATTTCTTCCATGATAGCACTCATAGACTTAGGATCTTTTTGATAATTTTCATCACCAAATTTTCTAGCTTTCTTTCTATCCTTTCTATCTGCTCTTTCAGCCGACTTAATAACATAAGTCAATTTAACTGGGTTGATAGTATTGGCAGTTTCACCTTTAAGTACAGGATATTGAGCCTGGAACTTTGAGAATATAATATCATTGAACACGTGTGTGTAAACATCAAGTTTAGAAACCATTTCAATAAGCTCAGCTTTGCTTTCTTCAAGTTCACGTCTTGCGTCAGCAAGATCTCTATTAACTTCCTTAATTCTTTCCTCAGCTTCCTGATTAGAACCTTCAACTTTAATTTGAGCCTCTAATTTAACTTTTTTAAGTTCGGCATTAGCGAGCTTAATCTCCTTACGATAATGCTCATTAAGCTTTCTTTGAGTACGGAAACTTTGAACATTGTAATGATAATTCTCAGCATTTTTTGCATTATTAAGCTTAGCATTCAGTTCGAACACCTTCTTATCGTAATCTTGAATTTTACCTTCAAGCTCTTTATATTTTTGATTAGCCTCTTCTAGCAATCTAACGTTAACTTCATTTTCTTCTTGAGCTTGGGCCCATTTAAAATCAATAGCATTCTTTTGATCTTCAAGTTCACGACCTTTTGCCTCTAAGTCAGCTATTTGTTGAGCTAAGTTTTCGATAACTTCGTCGTAATTATTTGCCATGAGTTTAATCCTCCTTCTTTATCTTAGTTATATTATACTCTACATGTGCCAATATGTCAATAGCCAATTTAAAAAAAATTGTATAAAAACATAAAAAAATTAGATTATTGAAAATATCGCCATTTTTAAATTATCTAATTTTCAGTTTTGTGTAAAATCTCTATATCACTTTATTTATAGTATATATAAATATAAAATATATTCATTTAAAAAATAAAAAATAAACGTTTTGATATTTTTTTAATAAAAATTCTTATTTTTTCTAACCAAAAATTCTAGCCACAAAAAAATAAACATTTTAAAACAAAAAAAATAAAAAAAATAGTTTATTTTATATACAAAATATAGTATAAAATTTACTATTTTTTTCGCTAGAATACTAATTATCGCATTTCTCATCTAAGTAAGTTGCCGTTAAATCTGCCACGTGAAGTAAAAAGCAAATAGGATATTTATAATAAACATCAGACATCATAAAACTTCCATTTTTAGCTCGAATATCATATTCGCCCATATGCCAATTTATTGCCAGAGCTTCCTCTCTCGTCAATTTTATGAAAGCTGATAACATATAAACTGACTTTTCACCATGCCCGTAAGGTAGACTGTCTTCATATCTAAAATATGGTTTTTGTTCCCACTTGCCATCAATCTTGACATTCTTAACATCTTCCACATAAGTGTTAACCTTGCATATGTCATGAAATAAACCCATTATAGCAACGCTTTCAGGAGAAACTTTCTTTTGCCAATTTTCACCATATTCTGCTGAAAGCAATTTCACAAAACGTTTGTAAACATTGATTGAATGCTGGCAAAGACCTCCTCTATAATTTGAATGTCGCCTACCACTGGCAGGTGCTACAAAAAAATCAGACTTTTCAAGCCATTCAATAAGTTTGTCAGCCCCTTCCCTATCAACGTTATCATAAAAGATCTCTAAAAACTCATCCTTTGTTTCCATACATTCCCCTTAAAACTATTAAAAATTAGAGTTATATTAATTAACCTTACCCTTTTCTAAGGATAATAAACATAAGTTAATTATACTATAACTCTAATAAATTTCCAAATAAAATGACTAGATATCGTTTTAAATAATATTTAAAAAACTTCCAGTTTGTTCTTGTTCAATTTGAGCTTTTGCTTTTAAAAACTTGTCAACAGTTTCAAGCAAGTATCTTTCTTTGCCATGTTCGTCTAACTTGTTTACTCTCTTTTCATCCATTAAAATTTTCAATGGATTTCTACTAGACTCTTCATCTTCTAAGATTTTACGAACGCGATCAACAAATTCAGAATCGTCATTGCTTATAACCTTAACTCTGGCATCAAAATATGTATCTGCACTTCCTTTATTAATCATTCTGTTTTTTGCACGCATAGCTAAAACTTTCAACATATTGCCTTTCATAAATACCCTCCATTTCTTAATTTTACTCTATATTGTTAGTTGAAGCTATTAAAGCATAATTTCAAGTTAAGCTAGCGTCTTGCCACAGTAACAATATGTGAAAATATCTTAGTGATATTTTACGTGAATATTATACAATATTATTTGATTTTTGTAAATAATTATTGATTAAAATTTTGAAATTTATTGTCGAAATCTGTTTTTATTGATAAATTTTTATAAGTAAAATCAATATATAGTTGTTTTTGTTACAAAAATATGGAATATATTGATATTTTTTTACAAAAATGATTTTGCAAATAATAATGGTTTTGCGCTCTAAGCTCTTTTTTCTTCCAAAATCTGACTTTTTACTTCAAGGTACTTCTTAATTATGTCATTTAAATATTGCTTTCTTTGTTCTTCACTTAGGAGAGCGATCTCATCATAATCATATAAAGGAGTAAAATCTTTTTCTGTTTCCATAACTAGTTCAACATTTTTCCTAAACGTTTGTTCAATGCTTGCTTGCCTTGAAATAGAGATGCTATCTTTCTTTAAAAATTGCGCAAACCTTTTAAGCAAATTATTTCCCATAATTCCCCTCCTAATATATAATGAGTATATAAAAACCGATATAAACGAGCAAGAAAAATTTTGTTGTTTTTATCACTTATATCGTCGAAATTCCTCTAAAAAAAGAATGTATAAAAGTCGACAAAAAAAAGAAATCGCTCAGCTGTCAATTTCTTTTCACTACTTTTATTTTATAACTCACTAAATAGCCCTATAATAGTTATTAGACAATTATAGTCAAACATTGAAGATATTAATAATCTTCCTTTTCGCCCTCACCTTCTTCTTTTTCTGTTATGTTTTTTCTAAACTTGGCTTTCATGTATAGGTCGCCTGCTTTTCTTTCTATTAATTCAGATGCCACCAAAAGAGATAGTCCAGTTATTAAGCCAACATTTGTTATCTTTTTAGCACTTTTAATATCTCTTTCTCTTTTTTCTAATTTATTGAATTCTTCAATATGGTCTTCTCTTTGTGTTTCTTTAATATAATCAGAGATATTTCCAATTTCACTGTTCTTATCTATTAATTCTTTTTGATCTATCTCGCCATTCTCAAATAAAGTATGATAATAATTTAACTTTTCTGAGGCATAATCCTTAAATTCAACTGATTGATAAATGGACTCATTTAAATTATCTATTTTTTCATTATTAATCGAGTTTGCAACACTTAAACCCAATACAGTTGCAACACTAGACAAACCAAGCAAAGAGCCTATTATATGCACTATACATGCGACTTTATAAAGCTTTTCAGTTTTTAGACTTGCCTTGTTACTTCCAACTTCTCTCATTGTTTATTTTCCTCCACATATCCCCATTATACTTGGGATGGGGGATTTGTCAAGACTATTTTTAAAAAAGAGTATAAAGTTATACTCTTTTAAACCTCAAAAAAATCACTTTGACTTTCCTGACTGTCTCCCTCATTTTCGTTCTCTTTCTCTCTGAGTTTTCTACCTTTTTTACTAAGATTTTCACTTATTTTGCAAAGGATTGCACATAATCCTATTACTGCAACACTTGAAGACATGATTGATACAGCTGTAACTGCTTTATTATCAAAATCATTATAAGTAGCCACTTGCTCGTCAGTCGCTCTTTCTTTCATAAATTCAGAAAATATATTTCCTCTATCAAGTTCATCTACTTTTTTTAAATACTCTGATTTAGACATCTCTCCATTATTAAATGCGACTTGATATTCTGCTAACTTCTCACTCGTGAATTCGTCATACTCAGCAGAAGCCTTCATTTCTCCACTATAACGCCCTGCTAAGCATGCATAAGCAAAAGCTGTTGGAACCGATGCAATAAAGGTCTACGCTCCTAACCCAATATCGCAATAGCAGATATGTCAATAACATTTGACAACTTAAAATAATCATTTGATTTTAATTTGCTCTTTTTCATAATTACCATCATTTTTTTATTATTAAAAGTAAAATAAGCCAAGCCTATCTATTTATACAAGGAGCGAAATGCTTGCTTGCACTGATGAGAACGACGACGCCTAAAATCACGCAATAAGAACTGAAAAGTATTTTCAGAACAATCGTTAGATTGTTGTTGTCGTCAGACAACTTCTTATAAGTGTTATAACTTAACAAATATATTTATTTAATTTCCAACTATATTCGTTCCATCATTTCTTCTGGTTTACTTATTGAAATACAAGCTATCCCAGCAAGTAAAGTCGTTGCTACAAAACCCTACTCAGCTATACCTGCTTTTGCAGCATCTTTTAAACTTACATTCCACTTTCAGTTTCGCAACGATCATTTGGCTCAGTAGGCTTATACTTTTCTTTAATTACTTTTGATCCCAGAGATAATACTAATGAAAAAGGGAGCAACATAGTACCCACAATTACTGCTGATAAAGAATTGTTAATTTTCTTATCAAGATTTTCAATCTTAGCTAATTGCCCTTCATCTCCTTTTTCTTTTAAATATCCAGCAAAATTTCTATCTAAACTTTTAAACTTTTCTTCGAATTCAGGTTCGCTAATTTTTCCACTGATAAAATCATAAAAATACTCATTAAATTTATTTCTCGAATAGATCTGAAAATCAGAAGACTGAGAAATATTATCTTCAATTTTCGCTTTTTCCGATGTATAGTCTAACCCGACTAAAACAGATGTTAGCGCAGTAATTCCACCACAGAAAGTCAAAGCAAGTGATGTATTGAATATTACAACTGCTAATTTATAAGCTTTATCAGACTTTAAATTAATACCTTTACTCAATTTTCTCATTTAACTTTCCTCCGTCTAACTAATTATACTCTTAAATGGACATTTGTCAATATTATTTATTTTGAAAATTTAGATTTATAATTTAAAATTTAAAATAGATTTTTATTCCTATTCAAAAAGGCACTTAATTCAAGTGCTTTTTTATCTGCATTCTAAAATCCTATTTCAAATAATTCATTTGGAGTTATATCAAGCAATTTACATGAATCATAAATTTTTTGATAGTTGCTCATTGACTAAAATACAACATCTCAAAAGCATTTTTGCCAAAATTGTATGTCTATCTCTTTTAAAGTTAATAAGAAAACACGCATTAAATTCGTGTTATTCTTTCGTCCCTAAAAAAAGTATATTGTATAAACAATATACTTTTCATTTTTTAAATAACGCAAAAAATATATACTCTGTTTTACTTACTTATTTTCTAATTCCTCATCTTGTTCTGAACTTATTTCTTTTTCATTGGAAGAAATACAAGCTTGTTTTACTAAATTGAATCTAATAGGTTCAACATTAAACCACTTAGACTGCCCCTTAGAAAGTCTTTCGCCATCTGACAACGCGATTGTCATATCAAAATCTGCCATTGCTCGAACATGTCGTTTACCTTTATATTCTATTTCATAAAATAAATCATTATCTGGAACTCCGTTGAATCGTTTGTAAGTTCCTTTAAATTTCCCAGCCTGAAATAAACTTTCCAACTCTTCTTGGTTCTCTGCGAGAGATTGAGGATATACTAACCCCTCAAAGTTAATACTATTTTTATCACTAGATGTGCGTTTTTCTTCCACAATTAGGACATTCTTCATCATCTTCAAAAAGCTGACATCCACAATCGCAATAAATTTCATTATCTAAACATTCAAATTCATCACTCTCAAAAGAAAAATATTCATTTTCCACTAACTTCTCTACCCCTTTATGAATAATATCAGTTTCATTAAGTACCATAACTATATCTTTTATAAGTTTTCTATTACCAGAAACTGTTGATA
>CARBWQ010000031.1:0-2069 GCA_948949055.1 uncultured Eubacteriales bacterium
AGGACAATTTGGGGTAAAGTTGTACTTTATCTTAAAGAGCATAGGCAGGTTGCCCTGCATGTTGCTTGTGGTGACATAACTGATGTTGCCTTAGTTGACGGCAAGCTTGTCATCAATGTTTTGGAGCAAATGTTAGCGAAATTATTAGAAGAGGGCAAATCGATAATTGAGAGAGCTCTTCGCTGGCAGGGGCTTGAACTTGATGTTGAAATTAATATGAAAGAACAGGAAAGTTCTCAGTCACAGCAGGATATCAAAAGGCTTAAAGAAGTCTTTGAAGATGTCCAAATTATAGAAAGAAAATTTAAAATGATATGGAGGTAAATTATGGGATATAACAATTTTGGAGGATTTGGTGGAGCCAATATGAATCAACTTATGCGTCAGGCGCAGAAAATGCAGGAGGATATGGCAAGAGCTAAACAAGAGCTTGACGAAACAATCTTTACATCATCTGTTGGTGGAGGAATGGTTGAAGTAAAAATGACAGGTGCAAGAGTTATGCAATCAATTAGTATTAAAGAAGAGGTTATTGACCCAGATGATAAGGAAATGCTTGAAGACCTTGTTATATCTGCTGTCAATGATTGTCTTGAACAAATCTCACGCAAAGAACAGTCTAGCATGCCACAAGTGCCAGGACTATTCTAATTGGAAGAAATTATGAATGATGATGTTATTGAAAAACTAATTGAGCAGTTTAGGACTTTGCCGGGTGTAGGGTATAAAACTGCTCAAAGATATGCCTTCTCTATCATTGAAGGCAAAGAGGAAAGAGCTAAAAGATTTAGTGATGCCATTATAGAAGCTAAACAAAAAATTGGTTTTTGTCAGGTGTGTGGCAACTTCACAGATAAAGAAATTTGTCCTATCTGTAAAAATAGAAATAGAAAGATAATCTGTGTGGTTAAAGAACCAAAAGATGTTATCTCTATGGAAAAAGTCAAGTCATATCAGGGTGTCTATCATGTGCTGTTTGGTACGATTAGTCCACTTGAACATAGAGGTCCAAATGATATAAAAATTAAGGAACTTCTTGCTAGGGTGCAGACGGATAATGTTGAAGAGGTTATCATGGCGACCAACCCTGATGTTGAGGGTGATGCGACTGCTATGTACATTGCAAAACTTCTTTCTCCACTTGGGGTTAAAGTTACAAGACTTGCACAAGGTGTGTCTATGGGAAGCGACCTTGAATATGCTGATGAAGTTACGCTTTCTCGTGCGCTTGAAGGTAGACGAGAATTAAATTAATTTTGCATAATACTACAAAACATTGTATTTTGTATTAGAGAATAGATACTATATATTGTTTTATTTTACTTAATGAAAAAAATGGAGCTAATATGAACTATATTAAAGATATAGAAAATATACTTGAAAATGCGTCTAAAAAGGCTGGCTATGATGAAAATCTTTCGGTCAGTTTTTCTAGTTTAGTGGGCGTTGATTTTCAGTGTAATGGTTGTTTTGCCCTGTCAAAAAAATATGGAAAAAATCCTTTTGATATAGCAAGTGAAATTGTAGGTAATATTGAGAGAAATGAAGACTTTGAGTTTGAAGTTTCTCGTCCTGCTTTCATTAATATTCGCATTACAGATTTAGCTCTTTCAAAGGGTGCAAATTTTATGCTCCAAGATGAAATGGGTGGGCTTGAAAAAAATAAAGTTTCACAAAAAGTCTTGCTTGACTATGGTGGTGCTAATGTTGCAAAAGCGCTCCATATTGGTCACCTTAGACCTGCTATTATTGGTGAAAGTTTGAAGAGGCTTTATAGGCTTCTTGGTGATGAAGTCATAAGCGATGTTCACCTTGGCGACTGGGGACTTCAAATGGGACTTACCGAACTTCAACTTTTTGAAGAAGGTAAGCTTGACAGTTATTTTGGAAAAAGCGATAAAGAATATACAATTACAATAGAGGACTTAAACGAAGCGTATCCAACAGCCAATAAGAGAAAGGTTAGCGAGGAAGATTTTAAGAAAAAAGCCGAAGAGTGGACACTTAAAATTCAACAAAAAGAAAGTCCATATTATGATATCTATAAGGTTATACGAGAACTTTCAGTC
>CARBWQ010000031.1:2079-7915 GCA_948949055.1 uncultured Eubacteriales bacterium
AACTATCTCAAACTTGGTGCTTCTTTTGAACTTTGGAAGGGTGAAAGTGATGCCAGTGATTTCTGTGATGAAGCAGTGAAAATTATCAAAGATAAGGGACTTGCCAGAGAAAGTGAAGGAGCTCTTGTAGTTGACATTGCTGAGGAAGGTGAGAATGTTCCATCAGGCAAAAGCGATGATGGAACTATAAGATACAATAATCCAATGCCTCCTTGTCTTATTCAAAAATCTAATGGCGCAGACCTTTATGCAACAACAGATATTGCAACTATTCTTATGAGAAACAAAGAGTATAAACTTGACCGAATTGAATATGTTACTGACGGCAGACAGAAGATGCACTTTACACAGGTGTTTAGAGTTTGCAAGAAGAGTGGCATTTCGCCTGCTAGTCAACAACTTGTCCATATTGTAAATGGAACTATGAACGGTAAGGACGGCAAACCTTTTAAAACTCGTAGTGGCGATACAGTCAAGCTTGAAGATATAATCAAACTTCTTATGGATAAAGCAAAAGAAAAGTTAACTTCAAATGGTGCTACTGCTGATGACGATACAGCTCTTATGATTGGAGTTGGAGCTATGAAGTTTGGTGACCTTATAAATACAGTTAGCAAAGATTATGTTTTTGATATCGATAAGTTTATGGCGTTTGAAGGTAAGACTGGACCATATCTACAATATATGGTTGTCAGAATTAATTCAATACTCGATAAACTTAATGGTAAAGACGGTGGAGAAATTATTATATCTTCTGATGAGGAAAGGGAGATAATTAAGGCGATAATCAAACTTAACTCATCTTATCAAATTTGTTATAAAGATAGATCTTTAAATGCACTTTGCCTTTCACTTTATGATCTAGCCAGTGCTTTTGCTACATTCTATAACAATCATAATGTCATTAATGAAAGTGATTCAGTAAGGCAAAACAGCTATATTTCTCTTCTTAAATTGGTGAGAAAAAAGATGTTGCAAGCTCTTGATGTGCTTGCTATAAATGTTCCTAAAAAAATGTAAATAAATTTTAAAAAAGGTATTTACAAACGTGGAAAAATATGTTATTATATAACCAAGATATGGAGGATATGATGGCAGGAAATAATAATTTGAAATATAGACTTAATAATGAATATCTTAAAAATTGCACTATTTTTGGCAAAGCTAATATGAAAGTAAATCAAGAAAAAAGTTTTAGAATTCCAAGTAATGTTAGAGTAAAAGAAGATGATTTTGAAGCTGAAATGTAATTGATTATTAAGATTCTTTTAGCACCCATTTGGGTGCTTTTTTATTTGCTTTTTAACATTTTCTCTGCTGTTGTCATATAATCAAATTATGGCTGGCGTTTATGATAGAAAAAAGGCTGTTGATTATGCAAGAGTATGGGCGTTATCGGCAAACCCAAACTATTATCACTTTGGTGGAATAGGTGGTGATTGCACAAACTTCATCTCCCAATGCCTTTTTGCTGGAAGTGGGGTTATGAATTATAACAATAATAATGGTTGGTTTTATAACAGCATTTCAAGTCGGTCACCGAGTTGGACGGGAGTTGGCGAGCTTATGAGATTTCTTCTCAGAAAGGAAAATACAAAAGGTCCTTACGGCAAGATTGTAAATATAAATCAAATTGAAGAAGGTGACATTATTCAGCTTCGCCAAAATCCAACCCATTTTAATCATACTGTGATTGTGACAAAAATATTAGGTAGAAGAATTTACGTTTGTGCTCACACAAACGACGCCAAAGATAAACCTCTTGATCAGTACAACTATTTTGAAACTATGCCTATTCATATTTTAGGCGTAAGAAAATGATTGACAAATGAAAATAATTTAGTAAAATATAAGTAGATAAATTTTAAAGGAGGAGATATGAAAGAATTAATCGTAACTATGGAAAAATTACCTCTTTGGGCAAAGGTTCTACTTGCATTGCCTTTCCTTGATATCATTTGGGTAATTTATAGAGTTATAAGATCTCTTGATAAGCAAAGTTATTTTGGCGTAATTCTTGCCATAATATTGATTATCATTGGAATTCCATTTTTATGGCTGATTGATATAATTTGTATATTAGTTATGGGCCATGTATTCTGGATTGATTAATCTTGCCTATAAACTGCACAATGCTTCGTTAACTGGAAACGACCTCAAAACAAGTCATTTAGGTTTACTAAACTCCTTGCTTTGAGGCATTTCCGAGCCTGCTGGGGACCCTAAAAATTATTTAATTTTTGGGGCTAGGGCTTTGCCTTGTTTGTTTCTCAACAAGATTAACATTTAATAAAAAAATGACTTAATTTTAAGTCATTTTTTTTAATCTTCAAGACCTGCTAAATAATCTATTGAAACTTTAAAGAATTTTGCTATGATTACTGCATTATCAAGCGTTGGGATTCTTTTACCCGTTTCCCAATAGTAGATAGTAACTTCTGAAATACCTATCTTTTTTGATAATTCTTCTTGTGTAAGATCATTTTCTATTCTTAAATCTCTTAATCTTTCTCCAAATTTGTTCATAATTTTTCTCCTAATAATATTCTATAACAATTGTTAGGAAAATGCTTGACATCCTAACAAATATTAGGCTAAAATAATCCTAACAAATATTAAGGAGGGAAAATGAAAACAATTGCCGAGTTAATTTATGAAATGTATGTTAAGATTAAAGGAAAAGATCTTTATATAGGTGATGAGCATTTGCTTGAATTGGAAGAGAAATATGTAAAGAATTTAAAAGGAAAACTTTTCAATCAATATTTCAATATTAACTCTTCCTATGTTGAGCTTATTAGAGAAAGGGAAATTCGGTTGCTTGAATTTATCCTTGAATTATTGTATGTTGATTAATTTTAATAAGAAAAATTTGAGGTCGTGCCTATGCTTATTATGTTATATCCGTCCTCGTTTACCTCGATTAGGGAGGTTATATAGCCAAAGTTGTTGGCTTCATATCCACCATATATTCTTTGCAATACTTGTAGATAATAGCGATCGAGGGCTATGTTATAATAAGGCAATATTGTATTTACATCACTTATATATAAATTGCAATCATCTTTATTTTGGCAACCAGAAGTTGAACTATCCAGATATAAAATCTTCCCTTGGAAATTTATTTCTATAATGTTATTGTCAAGGTATCGTGCTTCAATAGTAGGTTTAAAGTCTTCACTATTGAATACACTTTGTGATATTCCATCTTTAAAAGAGAACATTTGATAATAGCTATAACCACCACTGCCACCACTTTCTACGCTATAAAGTACCTGTTCAAGTCCATTGTTTAGAAAATTTGCTACAAAAATCTCCGGACTATAACCGATATTGACGGATGGCTCTACTATTATTTCGCCATCATCGGTTTTAACCTTTATCTCAATATTTTCACGAAAAAGTTTACCTTCACTGCAAAGGCTGACCTCATTAAATTTGTTACTTTCAATTAAATTGCCCATTTTATATTCGCAAAAAGGAGTGTTTAGGGCAAGACATGTTAAAACTATTGGTAAGATTTTCATATAATTAATTTGGGTTTAAAAATTTATTTTATACATTTTGTAAGCCAAATGATTAAATATTTATATTTATTTTGTAAATACTATTTAATGTGTTAAACTTTATATAAGAGGTGATTAATGATTGAGATTAAGGATAAAAAAGATAGTATAATCAAGATGAAAGAATTGAGATTGAATTATTTCCCTCTTGATGTTTTTGAGGTGACTGATTTAGAAGGCATTGAAAACTTTATGAAAAGTTATCCAGCTGAGGAGTATGTTCTTAGAAGTGCAAACAAAGCAAAAGGTGATTTCTTTTTTGTAAAAGATATCGATGAAGCGAAAAGCAGGCTTGGTGCATATGAGAAAGAGGTCACTATAAGCGTTTCATACAATCCTTACAAAGAGGATATTATTTTAGTAGGTGATATAATAATTCATAAGGACTTCAATTCTCAGACAGTTGATATTACAGCAAGAGATGACATTGAGGCTACTCATAGAAATATTTATGAAAATCCTAAATATAATCTTCATACCAGTATCGAAGACGATAAACTTTGGAAAATCCCGGGAATTTCTAAGGTTATGAGATATATTACTGATAATGAACTTTATAATGTTATCATAGAATTTTCTGTTTATGATTGTAAGATTGGGGTCAATAAAGATAATGTCGTAATAAGTGAGCTTAGAACAGGTTATTGACTTTTATCCTGTCAAATATGAGAAAAAAAGTGCAATTTGCACTTTTTTATTTATATTTTCTAATATATTTTGAAATCATTGCAAAAAGCTTGACATTTCCCCGGGGGGGGGTAAAATAGAATTAGGAGGTAAAATTTGTATAACTTTAACCACTATTCAAATGATTTTGACGAGGAAGAAGAATACGAAGACGAGAGCGAAGAAGAGGAAGAAGATTATGATGATGAAGATCCATACGGGGAAGATTTTGAAGATCCATATGGAGATGATGAAGATTTAAATGAGGACTATAAGGACGACGGTGAGTATGCTAGTCCTAAGTATGAAAGTGAATACAATAATGAGTTCTTGAAAAAAATGGACAATTTTACTTATGGATTGAGTAAAAAAAGAATGCTTAAAAAGGCTAAAAGAAATGCAATAGCTCATGGATTTATGACTCTTCGCACAAATGAATGTCCAGAATGTAAAGAAAGGACCTTTTATGCCGTTTCTCTTGGTAAAGCTACCTTACATAAAATTCTTGACCATATCGTTGGTTTATGGGTTCCACCTGTGTCTAGTACTTCTAGCATAAGGTTTGCCTGCTTCAATCCTAATTGCAAAAAAAGCTTTGTAACACGAAGAATCGTTTGGAGGGAAAGTATATTCCCAACATCGGCAGGACTACGATATCCAATAACAAATCCTTATACTGGTAAAAGAATACATCATTTAACGCCTTATAAATCAACTTTTTATATTGATAAATAAAGATTTTTAGTTAAAAAAGCTTACAAGTTGTTTGACCTCCTAATTATTTTAAAGCAAGTTGCTTATTAGTTTTATTAAGCTTAATTGTTGGCTTAATCTTTTTTCGTACAAATTGCTCTTTTGCTTGACTATTATATTTATTATTGTTTAAAATAATAGTAATTAAGGAGGGATTATGAGTAGTTTGTACTGGGATGATGAAGATGATGACGATGACAGTGATGAGCCTGATTATGATGATCCATACGGCGATGATGATGAAGATCCCTATGGTGAAGATGAAGAAGATCAAGATGAGGATCCTTTTGGTGATGAAGGTGAAGCCGAAGGCGAAGGGGAATTAGAAGACGAGGAAGAATCCAAGGAAGAAGAGAAGGTAGAAGCCAAAGAAAAAGATGATGATAAATCTGGCAAAGGCAAAAAGCTTAATATGAAAAAAATTAAGGCAGAAGCCAAAGCTCTTGGGTTTGTAGAACTTCCAGTTAGCCCAGTTTGTCCGGGCTGTAAAGAACGTACCATTTTTGGTGATAAGTATGTGCCAACAGGAATAAAAATAATTACGACAATAGTTAAAGGTTGTATTGGTATATTTAATGCTGACAAAGATTTAAACGTTGTTCGATTTGTATGTTTAAATAAAAGGTGTAAGCATTATTATCCAAGAACGGGAGATAAATTTAAAATAAATGTAACCAAAGGTGGCAAAAATAATCTTGTAGTAGAAAAGCATTATTTTCATGTTAATAAATAAGAATACACTCGTTTCACTCGTGTTATTCTTGCATACTTAAAGAATACACTCGCTTAGCTCCTGTTATTCTTGCGTACCTAAATAAAACACTCGCTACGTTCGTGCTAAACTTGTGCAC
>CARBWQ010000032.1:0-2654 GCA_948949055.1 uncultured Eubacteriales bacterium
AAGTAATATCAGTATTAGTTTCAAATGTGATGGAATGGAGAACTTCGCTTGTTTTTATCCATTCTCCATCACCAGTTTTATCCATTTGAGCGTCAAAGTCGAAGATATAATTACTATCATAATCATAAAGTTCTTGCATCTTCTCATCAATAGACTTGCCATAATCAATTATCTTAATAAGTTTGTCTTTATTGTCTTCATTACCATTTACTGGGGTGGCGAGATTTATAAAGCCATTTAAAACAGACATTTTGAGAGCAAGGTCTTGAAGATAACTTTCGCCATTTTCATCTTCTCCAACATAAAGGTGAAGAGTTAAATCACCAAGCACTTTATTGTCAGCAATTTCAGCAACATTTAATGTTACATCATATTCAGTTTGTTTGCCGTCAGAAGTTTCTTTAATCGCAAATGCTTTAATTACATTATCAAGATTTATTGTATCGCCTTGACGATATTTTTCAGCAGGCTTTTTGATTTGGTCCATAATTGTATCTGTAAATCCAAAGCCAAATTGAACATAAGTGTAAATATCAGCCATTAAAGATTGTGGGGTGAGTTTAACGCATTGCTGGTGGAGTTTGCCACTCTTTGTTTCACTTCTATGCATATAGATAGTGTCATCTTTTAAGTAAATTTTTAAACTTCTATTGCTTACATTTTCAAATAAGCCCTTTGTAACAAATGCAATAGTTGGTATGTTAGGGAATTCTACAATAAGTTGTATTCTCTTATTTACCACTTTAATATAAATGTCAAATTCGACAGTATCAAGTGCAAATTCACCAAGTTTTAAGTCAACATAGCCTTTTACATGGAAATCGTCACGTTTAGACATGTTTTTAGCAGCATTTACTAGTCTAAATATATGTTCGATCGCAACATAATCTTCTCCAAAAGTAGCTCTCTCTACTATTTCATCATTTCCAATAATTGTTCCTGTTGCAGAAAGTCCATCTAAGTTTGCACTTATAGAAATTTCTTTTGAACTATTTTCAAGTACTATCTTAATATCATTTATTGTTATTTCAAGTCCATTTTCAGTCTTAGTTAAATTAGAAATCAGTGGAGCTGAGGTATTTTCATTTTCAACAGAGTCTACTATTTCTTTTGAAATACCGATTAAGTCAAGGATTGGATTGATAAGAGTATCAAGTCCGTCTGTAAGTTCTTCCAAAGACTGTGGCAGGGTAGCAAGATCAGAAACTAATTTAATTTGATTGAAGATATTAATATAAACATTGTTGTTTTCATAGTAAATTGCAATCAAACCTTGGTAAATAGTTGCATTGAATTCAGCGTATAAGTCATTAGTCTTGTCAATCTTGAAATTCATAGGGATTTCAATAGATTCTGTTTTTATATTAATAGAGCCAGAGATAACATTAGATTTAACGATAGAGATAGCATTGTCAATTGTAGGGAGAAGGTCGGCGAGGCTCACGTAGCTTTCCTTGTCTACGCTTAAATTCTTCTCTTCGTATGGAAGGACAGTTGCATTTAGAGAAACATCCTTACCATTGAAAGCAATGTTTGTAAGTTTTTTATCAATTACTGTTACTAAAATTTCATTTCCGTTTACAGGGATAGTTGTTACATTTCCGTTTACAGTAATGTTTTCAAAGAAGGTCTTATCAATCTTAGAAATGTCAAATTTGAAATCGTCCATGCTCTGGTCAAGGTTAAATTCGCCATTGATAACATTACCAACCTCGCTCATATCTCCACTATTAACAGCAGAAATTAATTTAGAAATGAATTCGACAGGGAGGTTAAGACCAAATTGTCTATTGATCATCTCGCAAGCAGAAGGGGTATCATTGACATCAAACTTAACAAAGATATTGTTGTATTCAAGATAAACAATCAAATTTTGAAGAATGATATTGATTTTGTGACCCTGATAGCTAGCAGAGAAGAAAAGTTTCATATTCTTAACATCAGCAAAGATTGATCCATTTAATGAAAGATTGTTGTAGTTTGCATTAAAGTCAAGAGCGAGCAATCCAGAAGAGAAGGTATTAAAGGCGCCTTCAACAACGTTTAAGATACCTGAATTGATAACAACCTTAGCAAGATCAAGAATAGATTCAATAGAAGTAAATTGAGAATCATCAAAAGAAGGGATAACGATAGTTTCATCAGAGCCAACAATGGTTACGCCCAAATCAATATCGCTAATCGAAGAAGAGATAGAGATAGAATTTGCACCATTTACAAGAGAGATGCTCATGTCATTAAAGAGGGTAATGATAAGTCCGTCCTCAGTCTTGACCAATCCCTTAATTAGGAGTGGATTGATATTAACATCAATAACGTCAAGTAAAATGTCAACAATCTTGTCAGTAGTTTGAGAGTTATCGATATTAAGGTCTAGATTAATGTCTTTAATGAATTGTTTAATAGCCTCTGGTAAAGAAGCAATTTCGCTAACAAGCATAAGTTTGTCGCCAGCATTGAAGTAAACCTTGCCATCAAGGTAGTTGATAGAAATGTCAATACCTTTGATAGAGGTAGTAATTTGAGCGTAAAGCTTATCTTGTTTAGAGATAGTGTAGTTAAGTTCAAGGTTTAATTTATCCTTAGAGATATTTACCTTGCCAGAGATAACATTAGATTTAACGATAGAGATAGCATTGTCAATTGTAGGGAGA
>CARBWQ010000032.1:2754-7867 GCA_948949055.1 uncultured Eubacteriales bacterium
AATTGAGAATCATCAAAAGAAGGGATAACGATAGTTTCATCAGAGCCAACAATGGAAGCAGAGAAGTCAAAGCCAGAGAAAGAGGAAGAAAGAGTCAAAGAATTAGAGCCGTTGAGGATAGAAAGAGTAAGGTCATTAAAGAGGGTAATGTCAATTCTATCATCAGCCTTAACCAGTCCTTTAATGAAGAGTGGAGATGTTTCTGGGTTTATAACACTATCTATATTTTTAAAAATGTCAATAAATTCTTTGAGATCAATGTCATAACTAATATTGCTTAAAAATTCTATAATCACATCTGAAATTGTATCTAAATCTATGACAACATTAAGTTTATTCGCAAAACTTGCATAGATTTTATTTTCAAGCTTCTCTATTTTGAGCTGATATTCCCCAATTTGAGAAGTTAGTTTAGCATAGTTGTCTTTAATTGATATTACATAATCGATAGGCAAACTGAATTCTTTATATTCAATATTGATAACACCACTTAAAGTATTACATTTTATAATATTAATAGCATTTTCTACTGTTGGAAGTAAATCGGCTACATCAATATAATTGCTTTCGTCAACTTTTGTGTCAAAATCTCTGAATTCAATTACATTTAAATTTACATCAATGTCTTTATTTGCAAAACTTAAAGAATTTAGCTCTTCATTAGCAATTCCAATAGCGAAATTGCCTACATTTTTGATGACAATATTAGTTACATTATCTATTACATAAACTTTTTCAATTATAGAGAGATCAAGCTCACTTAAATTAAAGTCAGAAAGGTTTCCTAAGTTTAATCCACTTAAAAGGTCAGCAATGTTGCCATTTTTTAAGTTTTCAATTATAGAAGAAATTTCATCAATAGGCAATTGAATATCAAATGAAGTTTTAATGAAATCAATAACTTTATTGTAGTCATTTAAATTAAATTTAAGATATACATTGCCATATTCGATAAAAATAGTGTTATTTTTAAGAATGATATTGAGTGAATTATCTTCAATAGCTATTGATAAAAGAACTGATTTATCATTCAAATTTGCGTAAATATTCCCATTGAGCGCAAGATTAGAATATCTAGCATTTAAATTAAATGCAAATTTGTCGTTAGATTTAGCAAATTTTATAGCTCCATTTACTATATCTAAAAGGTTGTTTATTGCAACATATTCTTGATCGTTTTTGCTATTTAAATTGATAGTTTCTGGGTAAGAAATGTCGCCATTTATGCTGGCTGATAAACTATCATCAGAATAATCAAAATTGATAGCTTTAAGATTATAATCAGAATCACAAACAAAAGTCATTTCCTTGTTAATCATAGGAAGGGTGACTATAAGATTGACCAAGCTTGGGTCATTTTCGTCTGCAACTTCAATTAAATTTGAGAAGAAACCTAAAATAGTATCTTTATCAAGCTCTCCTAATACTGCCATTATATCAGGCATTTCTATTTCAAGAAGTTCTAAAATTTGACCAATTGGTTTAATAATGTTTTTTGTGTCAATCGACAATTTTCCATTAAATAAATCAAAATATGCAGTTCCATTTTGATAGGTGAAATCAATATTATAGTTATGATTAGTTCTTTCAACAAGAGCATTGATATTTCCTTGGACAGCTAAGTTATTTATATCATTAGAAAGAGCCATGTCAGCACCTACGGATATAATAAAGCAATCTGCTGAGGTTGATATTTTTGCAGAAAGGTCAAGTCTAATAAAATCACTACTTGAAAGGTTATCCACCATCTTTGTTAGTTGTACGGGGAGTTGTGGGGTGGGTGAAGGTTTGATTGTGTTGTTACCCTTTGTTTGATTATTTGAATTATTGATTGACAAAGTAATAACCCCGTAAGCCGAGGCCAGCGAGATTACTAGATATATCAGTGCATACGAGAGGTATTTAAATACTTTTCTCATGATTATTTTCCTTTTAATGTTGGCATAATGACTTCGTCTAAATTGAAATCATAGTCTATTTTAATAGTACCATTACATGTTACGCCCATACCAAACTTTACGGCCTTATAACTTTCAAAAACCTCAGTTGTTATTAGGTTCCATTCATCGTCAATGGTAGCAATATATTTAATTGAATAGAAAGAAGGGTCAGCTTCTAGTCCACCAGTTCTACGAACTTCCTTATAATAATTAAGTACACTAGTCATTGGGTCAAGATTGAAAGTGATAATATAATTACCAGTTTCTTCATCTTTTGTCATAGAACTACTTAAAATAGTTTTCTCTGAAATAATATATGGGGTAATTTCACTTGGTAGACCACCAGTCATATTTTTATATTCATCAGTAGAAATTGGTCTGTTATAATACCAATCAGCATTTCTTTGAGTTACATTTTTGCCGACATAAATATCAATGATGTCTGGATTTTTCTTGTCCATAAGATAAACATCAAGGTTTGCGACAGTGATTGTACCTTTACTGATAGATTCAAAAGTGTAATAGTCGCCATTGAATCGTCTTTGACTGTATACTGTTTGAGTAATTCCCAATGTAGTAGCTTTTCCATTTCCAGTGAAGAGGAAATTTTTAGCAAGAGTAGCGTTGTGTACAGAAAGAAGAAAGTTGTCCACATGAGAAGATATATCATTAGGAGTTTTGTTGCCTACATAATTTAGCCAATTCTTCTGGTCTTTTTCAGCTTCATTTCCAAAATTGTCAAGAAGAACAGTGCCAATAGGCTTGATATAACTTTCAGCCGAAAGAGAACCGTAGTCAGGTGATTTTAAGTTTACATTAAAATACCATACGCCAAGCCCACTTCCTGTAAATACTCCTAAAAATAGTAGAGTGCAAAACACTCTCATTTTATGTGAAAAAGTTGTTTTGACATGTGGTTTTTTATCTTTCTTTTTTCTTTTTTCTTTTTTACTGCCATATAATTGATTTTCTATTGATGTGTTAGAACCGTCTAAATCGGTGTTGCTATTTTGCTCAATATCTGATTGAGCCTTGTCAATAACTTCCTCATTTTTACTTTCGCTATCGTCAGAAAAACTGACTTCTTGCAAAGTCTTGTCATGTTCATTTAAATTATATATATTATCTTTCTCGCTTTTGTCAGCAGAAATATCTTTTTTATTTTTAGCCATGTAATGCTCCCTCAAAGTTATCGGGGATAGAGCAAACACATTTGCTTTTGACGTATTAAGTTGTATATATGTAAAACATGGTAAACCATGTAAATAAATCTAAAATAAAAATTTAAGGTGTAGTCAAAAGTGACAAATGGAAATGCTACCGGGTAGCTTGTCCTAGCAAGCTTTTATAGGTTTATGCATAATTTATGCAAACCTTTGTAACCCCCTTAAAATGTTTGTCTAATCGTCATAATATTGAATAATATTTACGATACAATTAATTATATAATATATATAAGCAAATGTCAAGAGTTTTAACAAAAAAAATATAAAAAATATCAAAAAATTTTAGAATATATATTCAAAATAATGAATAAATATTCAAATTTACAAACTAAATTTAGGCTTTTAAAATTTTTTAAAAAAGTAAGATAAAATACTTGACAAACTCTTATATTTAATATAAAATAATAGACGTCTTAATCTAAGGCATTTTTTATTTGTATTAGCCCCACAAATGAATTAGGTCTTATGGACGTGTTCGGAGGAAAAATGAAAACATATTTAGCTAAACCAGCGGACATTGAAAGAAAATGGTTCGTTGTAGATGCGGCTGGTGCTCCACTTGGTAGGGTAGCTACTACTGTCGCTGATATTTTGACTGGTAAAACAAAAACTATTTATACACCAAACGTTGATTGTGGTGATTTCGTAGTTGTTATTAATTCTGATAAGGCTGTTCTTACAGGAAACAAACTTGTTGACAAAAAACATAGATGGCACACAGGTTATGTAGGTGGACTTAAAGAAGTTAACTACGGTACTTTAATGGCAGAAAATTCTCCAAAAGCTATTGAGCTTGCAGTTAAGGGAATGTTGCCAAAAACTTCTCTTGGAAGAAAACAAATTACTAGACTTCATGTTTATAAAGATGAGGCTCACAAGCATTCAGCTCAACAACCTCAAAAAGTTGAAGTAAAAGGAGTTAGAAACTAATGGCAGAAAAGAAAACTAAGTCAGTTAGTCAAGTTATTTCAACTGGCAGAAGAAAAAAATCAATCGCAAGAGTTAGACTCTTCCCAGGAACTGGTAAATGCACAGTTAATGGAAGAGAAATGGGTGAATATCTTCAAAGAGATACTCTTCTTTTAGTTGCTCGTCAACCATTTGAAGTTACAGGAAGTGGTGAAAAATATGATGTTATCGCTCGTGTAGTTGGTGGTGGTATTTCTGGTCAAGCTGGTGCAATTTGTCATGGTATTGCAAGAGCACTTGTTAAAGCTGACGAGATGTATAAGAGTGAACTTAAAAAAGCTGGACTTCTTACTCGTGACCCAAGAATGAAAGAAAGAAAGAAGTATGGTTTGAAGAAAGCAAGAAAAGCTTCTCAATTCTCAAAACGTTAATTTCAAAAAAAAAGACTTGTTTTCAAGTCTTTTTTACTTTTATTTTCTTTTGATTTGTAGTATAATAAACTAGGAGTAAATTTATGAATGAACTTAATTTGAATTGTTATGATATAATAATAATCGGCGCTGGTGTAGCTGGTATAACAGCTGGAATTTATGCAAAGAGGGCAGGTAGAAAAGTTGTTATTGTAGAACGTATGGCAATAGGTGGTCAGCTTAATTTCGTTGGTAAAATTGCAAATTATACCGGCTTTGCTCAAACTGATGGTCCTTCACTTGTTAGTAGATTGTATGAGCAGGTTGAGAGTGGTGGACTTGAAATTATTTATGATGAAGTTATTTCATATAATCTAAAAGGAGAAGAAAAGATAGTTCAATGTAAAAATAAAACTTTACAAGCAAAAGCAGTGATTTTGGCACTTGGTAGCAATCCAAAAGAACTTGAAGTATCGGGTGAAAAAGAGTTTAGAGGAAGAGGAGTTAGTTACTGCGTGCAATGTGATGGCAATTTCTTTAAAAATAAAATTACAGCTGTAATTGGCAGTAATCAATCTGCAATTAACGGCGCAATTTATCTATCAAAATTATGTGCGAAGGTTTATCT
>CARBWQ010000033.1 GCA_948949055.1 uncultured Eubacteriales bacterium
TTTAGCATTTTTTTTGTAAAAACTTGACAAAATTCGATAAATTTGTAATATTATATATCTATGGAAAGATGTTTGTTTATTTATAACCCTGAATCAGGAAAGGGCAAAATCAAAAATAAAGAGAAGTATATTGTGGACAGACTTAGCAGTAAATTTGATGTCGAGGTTGTTCATTCTCAGTATGCAGGAAATATTAGCAAGGTTATACTTGAAAGAGGAAATGAATTTTCTATAATTGTGGGTGCTGGTGGTGATGGAACTCTCAATGAAATTATAGATTGCGTCATGAGGCTTGAAAATAAGCCAAAGATAGGTTATATTCCATCAGGTACAGTTAATGACGTTGCACATTCTTTGTATATCCCTCGCAAAACCAAAAAGGCTGTTGAAAATATTTTGACAGGTCAGCCTTTTAGTCATGATATCATGAAAATTAATGATAGATATGGTATTTATGTTTGTGCTGCTGGGCTTTTTACTGATACAAGTTATGTGACCGATCAAAAGATAAAGAAAAAATTGGGCAAAGTAGCTTATATGTTTAATGGTGCAAAGAGCATTTTTAAGACCAAAGCTGTAAATTTAAAACTAAGTTATGAGGGTGGAGAGATAGAAGGCAAGTATGCAATTATCTTAATAAATAATTCTCGCTATACTGCTGGTATGAAGGTTAATAGATATGTAAACCTCAATGACGGTTTGGTTGATGTTATGCTTGTAGAAAGCAAGAAAGATATTGTAAAATTTCATACTATTGTTAGGACAATATTTATGTTCCTAAGAGGTATAAATCATTACATCAATAAAAAGCATGTTCACCATTTTCAACTTCATGAATTTAAGGTGGAAACAGGCGATAATACCGTTATCAATCTTGATGGTGAAAAGGTTAGCGCTGGAAGTTTTAACGTAGAAGTTATTAAAAGTGGCGTTGAAATTATTGTGCCAAAAATCCATAAACTTCAAAAGTGTATTAAAAATATTTAAAAGTGAGGAAACTCACTTTTTTTTAGGAATGTAAGAATAACACGAATGAAATGTGTTTTATTTAGGGACTAGAAGAATAACACGAATGAAATGAGTGTTTTCTTATTTTAGTTTAGTATGGAAGTGAAAAAACTCTTGATTAAAAAAATGAGTGAAATTTTTATAAAAATTTTTAACCTTTTTTAAGTCTTAAAGTATATTAGTTTTAGAAAAAGTCTTGACAAAATTCGGGGGGGGGTATAATTAAATTAGACACAAAGAGGGTGAAATGACATGGGTGATTTAGAAAATATCATTGTAAAAACAAAATTAAAAAATACAGATGATGAACAAAGAATGGGCAACATTGAATTTGACACAGAAGATGCTGTTTTCTTAAATTCATTTGAAGAAATTAAAAACATCTCTGTATATGATCGTTTTATTAGTGCAACAGATTATGCAGTCATGTGTGGTGCACTTTTGGCTTATGGAGAGAAAGGATATAGAGGTAAACAATTATCTTGGGTTTGGTTGCGTTCTGCTTTCCCAAGTTACAACAGGGTAGGTATGATAGATACAAGTGGCGACAGGGACGACAGCTACGTGGGTGACGATGATATGGTATTATGTCCCTCTTTACGCCTTAACTTGTCAAATGTAATCTCCTCAATAAAAAATGGTATGTCAAACGGGTTTGAAATAAAAGAATGTAAGTATGTCAACGGAAATATAATTAATCATACAATAAATTTTGGGCAGTTCCCAAAATCATATGTAGGGGATTCGCTTAATAGTGAATTGACAAGAAAAATTTCTTCATTGCATAAAACTGGCAAAACATATAGTGGATATTACGATAAAGATATTGATGAATTCATTCAAAATGAAGAATATGAATATAATGGACAGAATTATGTTTATGTAAAGACAAACAGAAAAGATGAAGATAGTGTTTATTCTGATGGCACACCAGCACCAGAAATAGGTGAGTATCAATGGGTAAAAGTAGAGCCAATAACTTGGAAAATAACAAATTGGGATGATATGCCAAAAGAGATCAACCCAAAAGGAAGTGGCATGGCTAGTTACATGGATTTGATAAGCGATGAGGGAATAATTTCAGGCATACCTTTTTATCCAGTCTATGATGAAGATTATGAACTAAAATCTCAGTTAACTATGTGGCAAAACAGTCTTATAAGAGCGTATTTAAACGGATATGATCTGCAAGCTGAAATTGATAGAGGGAATGGAAATAGAGAATTTAAAGCAGAAATAAGCTTTGATTTTACTGGGAGGGGCTTCATTGATGAGATGCTGGGAGATTCAAGAGTAATAATTGATGAGAATTCATCCGAACTTGATAAAGAGGAAATCAACGATGAAGATAGAAACAATAATAATCCTTATAGCGTTTGGGTAGACTCAAATCCTTTAAGCGTAAAAGAGCAGATGGGTTTTTATGTTGAGTCAGGTATGAGTTTTATGCTCCATGGACCAAGTGGGGTAGGAAAATCAAGACGAGTTAAGGAGCTTTCGCCAGATTGTCCGACAATAATCCTTAGAAAAGATATGCTTCCAGAAGAGGTGACAGGAAAGACAGCCTATGAAAACGGGGTGGCATTATGGATAGCACCAACATGGTATACAAAGTTATGTGAGCAGTGCGAGAGAGAACCAGATAGATATCATGCACTATTCATAGACGAGCTTACAAATGTACCGGCGAATGTTCAGTCGCTTGTGTATCACTTGGTGTTAGAGCATTCAATAGAGCCAGGACGAGGAGAGTTGCCAGCAAACTGCATAGTAATAGCAGCAGGAAACAGTCAAGATGAATCAGAGGCAGCGTATAGTATGCCAGAGCCATTATTCAGAAGGTTTACTGCCCATATATTTTTAGACTTAGACTTAAAGAGTTGGCTAGAATGGGGAAGCGAACTCCGTGATGATGGCAAGTTTAAAATTCACCCTCTTATTGCAAGTTTTGTAGCCAGCAATGAGAGTAGAGCTTTCTATACAAAGTATGACCCAGAAAACCCACCAAAATTTGCAGTTGATCCTCGTGGTTGGGAGCAAGTTTCTGATATTATCTACGCCAACAAAGGTAGAATCAGACCAAAAATGATAGAAGATAAAATTGGCAAAGAATTGACTGCATCATTGATTAGATATGCACAAATAAAACTAATTACAGTTGAAGATATTATAAACAATAGTTATAAGAAGTCTGAAATCCCTAAGAATGCGAGCGACAAATATGTTCTTACATGTTCACTTAGAAGGGCAGATGAAAATCAGGTGGAAAAGGTGAGAGAATTTGTCGAAACATTTTTAGGTGCTGAAAACCGAGCGATATTTGATGATTTATGGGTCGGTGATGACGATGAAAGAGCTCTTTTGATAGGAGAAATAGAGAGTAGACAACGATTTGGCGAGGATTTGCCTTTCTAGGTATAAATAAATTTATTAACGAAAAATCACAAAATATTTAATTGTGATTTTTTTTGTTAAATTTAATATATTTAGGCAATAACTATTATATGGATAAGATAATTTTACCTTTTGGAAATGGAATAAGTATATATGACAAGGGAAGACTTTGTGTTAGCTTAATTGACGGAAGTGGAAACAAGAAGGTGGGAGGCAGAGTTGTAAAGGCTGTAAAAAAGTTCTTTACTTTGCCAGTCATTCGCTCTTTTACCTTTTTGTTTTATGGTATCTGGTTATATATAAGTGCCTATGCAATGATAGGAGATATAGAGGACAGACCAGAAAGCGAAAAAAATAAAAGCTTTAAGATTGCCAAGAATATTTCAATAGCCTCAACTTATATTGTAATGATTGCAATGCTGATTGCAGGCTTTTTGTTTGGCTTTTTAGTGCTTGGAGTGCTTCCTGCATATCTATTTAAAAAGGGTTTTTCAGCAAATAGTTCTTACTATTTCAGAAGTTTTATGATAGCTCTAATGAGGTTTGCTATTCTTTATGTAATCTTTATTGCTTTGCGATTTTCGCCTTTTATGAGTGGACTATATTCATTCAATGGGGCTGGAAATGTAATGTTAAGTGGTAAGGAAGATACAATTCGTCCTAGGACTTATCCATTAAATTTTTTAAATTTCCTTATAAACATTTTTCTATTTTCAACTTTTGTGATATCATTAATTTCGGTAAATATATTTTGGCCGGTCAATTTTGTTATCAATTTGCTTCTGTTTTTGGCAGTTGTACCTATTATTTATGAAGCTCTCTTGTTTGCTAGTAAGACAAAGGCTACATGGATAAAGGACATTGCTATTGTGACAAACTGGCTAGTAAGTATTCGTCCTAATACCACCCAAAGCGAGGTTTTAAAAGTGGCACAAAAGGAAATGGAAAATTACAAAGACTTTGAAAAAACTAAGGCAGGCAGAGTAGCCATGTCAAGCCTTTATGCTGAAATGGAAACCAAACTTAAAGCAAGCGACAAGTTTGAAGAGAGTGATTGTGACTGGATAATAAGTACTGTTCTTAATAAAAATAGAGCAGAAGCTAAGCTTGAACGCAGTGTGAGTTTGAAAGAATATAGAGAAATCATGCGCGCATGTGAAAGACGCTCAAAAGGAGAACCATTATCTAATATCTTTGGCTTTGTTGAATTTTATGGGCTTAGATTTGATGTTAATAAAAAGGTACTTTCGCCAAGAATGGATACTGAAATTTTGGTGGAAGAGGCTCTTAAAAAAATAAATGAATTTGATGCAAAAAGTGTGCTTGATTTATGTACTGGTTCGGGAGCTATTGCGATTGCAATTGCTAAATATTCTAATACAAAGGTCTATGCAAGTGATGTTTCTAAGCAGGCGCTCGTGATCGCTGAACAAAATGCTAAAAAAAATGAGGTTAAAGTTGAATTTTGCCAATCAGATTTATTTAAAAGTTTGAAAAAGGGAAGAAAGTATGATATAATAGTTTCAAATCCTCCATATATAAAAAGTGGGGAAATTGAAAAACTTGACGAAGAGGTCAAAAAATACGACCCAAAACTTGCACTAGATGGTGGCGATGATGGACTCGATTTTTACAAAAAAATCATTTCAGAAGCAAAGGCAAAACTTAATAAAAAGGGTTGGCTGATGTTTGAAGTTGGTCAAGGGCAAAGTGAAATGGTGGCTGAACTAATGCAAAAAGATGGCTATGATAATGTTCAGGCAATAAAGGATTACAATAAGATAGAAAGGGTGATTTATGGTAGACTTAGCAAATGAAATTTTAGAAAAAACTGGCAAAGCAAAAGCTCGCTTTGATAAACTTACAGAAATGGTTAGCGATCCAGCAGTTATTGCAGACAATAGAGAATGGAAAAAGCTGGTAAAAGAGCGTTCCTCTATTGAAGATGTTGCTAGTGCTCATGTAAAACTTGAAAAACTGGTTAAAGATTATGGCGACAGCAAAGCAGGCTATGAAAGCGAAACTGATCATGAACTTAAAGATATGTTTTATGAAGACATGGTTAATTTAAAAGAGCAAATAGAGAGTGAAATTGAAGAAATCAAAATTCTTCTTCTTCCAAAAGACGCTAATGATGACAGCAACGTTATTATAGAAATTAGGCAGGCTGCTGGTGGTGAAGAATCAGCTCTATTTTGCAATGAACTTTACAGAATGTATTGTATGTATGCAGAAAAAATGCGTTGGAAGGTAGAGGTAATGGATCTTAGTGAAACCGAAATTGGTGGGATCAAAGAAATTACTTTTATGGTTAAAGGCAAAGGTGCTTATAGTAAATTTAAGTATGAAAGTGGTGTTCATCGTGTTCAACGTGTGCCTGAAACAGAGAGTCAGGGAAGAATACATACCTCTACATCAACTGTTGCTGTTTTACCTGAGATAGAAGAAGTTGAATTCGAGATTGAAGATAAAGATTTAAAGATTGACACCTATCGTTCTTCTGGTGCAGGTGGACAACATGTAAATAAAACAGAAAGTGCTATAAGAATTACACACCTTCCAACAGGAATTGTGGTTGCCTGTCAAGATGAACGCTCTCAAATGAAAAATAGAGATAGAGCTATGAGTATTTTGCGTTCTAAGTTATATGAATTCTATCAAGGTCAGATTGAAAGCGAATATAAAGAAAATCGTAAAAATCAAGTGGGCAGTGGCGACCGTTCAGAAAGAGTGCGTACTTACAATTACCCACAGGGTAGAGTTACCGACCATAGAGTAAACGTGACTTCGTACAGTCTTGACAACGTACTTAACGGAGATATTCAAATGTTTATTGATGCACTTACTTTAAAAGATCGTGCAGAAAAACTCGCAAATGCTTAAAAATAGTATTGCTATGATAATATTTTTAATAATTGACATATTATTTAAATAAATAGAAAAGGGCAATTTCAGCTCTTTTTTTAACCAAGAAAAGTCTTAAATGAATGGCGACTATTAAGAGGAAATAAGCATTAATTAGTCAAACAAAAAATGGGGATTAATTAAACTTATATGGGTGAATATTCTCCTTATTTATAATATTGACTATTGACAATATTTTGCGAATATGATATAATATATTAGCCAATTAAGGAGGCTTATAATATGAGTAAAATTGTAGAAGAAATTCTAAATGACGCAAAAAAAATTGCAATCGTGTCACATATAAATCCTGATGCTGATGCACTTTGCAGTTCATTTGCTTTAAAAAATATTATAAAAAATAACTATGATTACAAATATGTTGACGTATTTGCTGATGGTGAAATTGGCTCTCTATATGACCCAATTTTGAGAGATGAGGTTGTTAATCCTATTCCTTACAACTCATATGACATGGTTTATGTACTTGATTGCCCAAACTTAAATAGAACTGGTAAATATAAGGAATTAATAGAAAAAGCACCTTTTATTGTCAATATTGACCACCATGAAACAAACGATAAATATGGTAGCATAAATTTTGTATCTGCAACAGCGTCTAGCACATGCGAAATTATATATCTTATGTCAAAGGCTAGTAAGTATGAACTTAATAATTTGATAGCAAAAGAGTTATATCAAGGAATTATAACTGATACAAACTGCTTTACTTCTAATGCTATTTCAAAACGTACTCATCAAGTACTCAGTGAACTTTTGGGTTACAAATTTGATCACGAAGCTATTAAAGCTTACTACTTTAAAAACAATTCATATGCAAAGACAAAACTTCTTTCAAAAGCACTTCTTTCAATGAAGTTCTATGGTGGTAATAAATTTACAACTATGAAAATTCCAAATGAAGTTTTTTCTAAATTTGATGCGACCTTTGAAGATACACTTGGAATTATTGATAACGGAATTAATGTTTCTGGTACAGAGATTAGTGCAATTCTTATAGAGGCTGAACCTCAAAAGATTTATTGCAGTTTACGTAGTAAGGGTAAAATCAATGTAGGCGAAATTGCAAAAGTATTCAATGGTGGTGGTTCGCTTCAACTTGCTGCTTTCCAGAGAGAGGGTAATATTAAAGAGATTGAAACAGAACTTGTTGAAACTGTTAAACCTCAGCTTGGAGAAATTGAAGAAGAAGAGGCAATTTTATTCTAGACCAAAAAACTTGGACTAAATAGTCCAAGTTTTTTTATTTTAAGTATTCTTTTTCAAACATTTCCATTGCTTCTTCAAATGTCATTTTTAAGATAATATCATTGTCCTTTGGTCCTTCAATTGGATAAGGCTCAAAGCCATCTTTGTTATAGAAGCCTTCTGGGTC
>CARBWQ010000034.1 GCA_948949055.1 uncultured Eubacteriales bacterium
CATTACCCTCTGCCATAGAAAGCTCGCTATCAAACACTTTCAATAGTTCAAGCATTGTAATACTAAACAATTTTTGATTACTCTCAGATTGCTCTGGGATAAATGTTACTTCTTCGCCATTTCTCTTAGCGACAAAGACAATATTTTCAAAGTCATCCATAAATAGAGAAATATTAATTCTGCCAAAGCTGTCAATCTCAATTTTTTCTATGCCTTCAAGCTTATATCCATCAATGACATATTCGTATTGTCCTGCCAAGATATCATTTGTAGCACTAAATGCCAACAATTTTATTTTGTAAGCACCCTTTTTGTTTAACAGCAAATCTTCTGTAAGTAAATCTAGTCTTTTTTCGCTATCTATAACCCTTTCAAAGGTTGAGCCTTCAATAGAAATTTCAACAATATATGTTGCATTTACTTGCTCATCATTGATTTCAAGTACGCCTTCGTCAGTTACCACAGCGTCAGCAACGGTATCAAATTTATTAACACTTATTGAAGCTATATCAGAACTAATAGTGCTATTTTTCTTTACTTGAACGCCAATTTCAATCTTACCTGCACCAAATTTATTCATTATAGATGATGAAATAAATAATTTAAATACATTTCCCTCTAAGCTGAAATTATAGTCTTTTGTAACTGTACCATTAGATGACACTTCAAGTTGTTCACTTATCTGACCGTTGTCAATAGTCACAACAAAATCAACATCACCAAATTTTTGCCATTTATTTTCAAAGCTGATTTCAAGACTGCTATTTTTAAGTCTATCAATCATATTGGAATAACTTTCGTTTGCTTTTATAACCTTTGTAATTCCCTCTATACTTTCTAATTTTTCAACAGTTAAACTTATAGAACTACTTTCTCCATAGTAGCCAACTACGCTAGTTTGACCTCCAAGCTCACCAAGTTTATAGCTTTCGCCAACAATAGCCTGAACTGACAAGTTTACATTTCCACTTAAACTTTGACCTATCTTTCTTTCAATTTCATCAAGCGCCAATGAGGTCTGGTTTTTAAGTGAAATTTGATAATTCTTTCCAGAACAATCAATTTTGATTATGTAAGATATTGGATCTATACTTTCGCCATTTACCCAAACAGCATTTATGTCTTGTGCAACCCTGCTCCATGTAAGTTCGTTATTATCAATTTGAGCATTAAACTCACAATCAGCAAGATCAATTAAAGAGAAATTAATCACGCTAGAATCTATGTAATAATTTATAGTACTATCGTTTTTAGCTTTTAAAATAATTTCAAAATCATTCCCAGCAAATGCACTTGGATTAAAGCTTGCTTGTGCTGAGCCTGATACATAATCAATGCTACTTCCATTGACTAAAATTTCTGAAATATTTGAGCTGTCACTACTAATTGTTATAACAACCAAATTGTTCTCACCATTTCGAGTAATTGTTATATCACTAGGACTAGCAACTTGCTTAATATAAATAGGTAAAGACAAATCTGAATTTAAATAACTATCATGTTTTGCCTCAACAGTAATCTTTCTTCTAGAATTAAATTCATTTAAAAAGTCTTCTATTGAAAGATAAACATTTTTTCCAGAATTACTTGTATAGTCTGAAATATAAGGTTGACTCTCATCATCAAAGTAAATATCAAATTTACCTCCCTCAACACTACACTCCCAGCTTATAATTTTTGTATCTGGATCAAATGCAAGTTCTACCCTTCCAAGTTGTCTTATTCCCAACTGCTGACTGTTTAATGAAGAAATCAGATATTCTTCTTCAACCATTTCATTTTTATAAGATATTATCTGTAAAGATATTTTTTGAGAATTTCTTAATGCAGTAGCCAGTTGACTATCAACTTTGCATTGATTGTCAATATATTCTTGCAAATTAATTTGACTAATATTATCGCTTGTAAAAAATCTATGATAATAATTTGTTGTATTAGGACTAATTAGTTCTATTGTGATATATTGCTTGCTAGCAAGTTCATCACCATTTAGCCAAGATAAAATTCCATTATTGTATTTTAAATTATTAGGAGCTTGTACACGCTTAAAGTTTACAATCTTTTCATGACCATTTAAGTAATAGTGATTAAAGCTTGATTGACCTGCAATCACAGTCAAACTAATGCTAAATTCTGAGCCAAACTTACTTTTATCAATCATGTCAAGAGCAAATGGTTGAGTATTATCTTCTATTATCTGACCATCAAGTTTAAATTCAACAGACTCAGAACCTGTCTGACTAACAATATCAAGCCTTTGACCTAAGAGTTCATCAAAATCCGACTTAACATCACTCACCTCAAAACTAGCACGAGCAAGTCTAGTTACTACAAATTCTTTTGGCTGAGATTTTAGATAAATATTAGGGTCATAAAGTTTTCCACCACACGCCACAACTTTCAAAATGTAGTCCTTTTCATCTTCAAAATTGTTTACTAGCCTGTAAACCAATTTATCCTGCAACTGGCTCATGGTGATGATGCCGTCTAACTCATCATCTACATAAACTTCATACTCGCCACTATATTGGGTAGTAAAGATATTTAAATTAAATATTCCACTATTCTCCTCAAAAGTAGCATCCGGCATTTCTATATCTCTTGTAACAATAAAGTTTCTTGAAAATACATTGCCATTGTTATAAAAGTTGGAATCTAAACTAATATTATTATCATTTGATATTGACACCACTTTGATTACATAATAGCCTTCTGATAGTTTCTCATAAATTTGACTTCCATTTATTTCTTGTGAATATATAGGATCTAAACCATTGATATTATAATTTTTATCAGTTTTAAATATCTGATAACCATATTTGCAATCCTCATCTAGTGCATTCCAAATAAAAGTACCGTTTTCTTGTGAAAATGGTGCATTTACGATAGGAAGCACTTTTAATTGTTTATTGCCTACTGATCTGGAACTATGTAACTCACCATTTTCAACATAGACTGCAACAATTTTTATATCATAAACATTTCCTATTGGCTGAATTCTATCTAAGCTAGTTAAACGCAAAGTAACCCTGTCACCTTCAAAAGATTTATCAACTTCTACTCTCTCATTTCCAACATACAAATAATAATCATTGGCGAATTCTACTTGGTTAAATTCAAACATAGAAATATTACCTAATAATCTATGCGAAATTTCTCCAACCTCGCCAAGTTTATAAAAATTAAATTTAAAGTCATCTGAGCTTAAAACATTCTCGGCAGTATTCCCAGAATCAATCATTTCGCCACTTGGAAGTGCAGTTATTGTCAAATCATAATTACCAATTTGAAGATTAGAAAGGTTAAATTGACCTTTATTGCCATTTTCTTTTCTATCATAAATGAATTTTTCGTCACCATAAGTAATTCTATAAAGTGAGTTATATTCATCATCTTCAAAATTTAATGTAAGTTGATTTTCACCAAATTCAACATTTACTTTCACTTCGCTTGGCTTACCTACCATTATTGAATTACTTGGCTTACTATTAGCATAAAACTTACCATCTTTTTCGCCACCCATAGCCAGTAGTTCTACCTGATAAATTCCTTTCTCAAACCCTTCTAAAATGGATTTGAAGGAATTGTTATCATTTACGAGGTACTTTGTTTTTATTTCGCCAGTACAAATATTTGTCGCATAAATAAGATAACCTATTGCGCTTTCATTGTCACTACATGACAGGAAGCCATCTTCATCTAGACTATAATAAATATTAGGATTTTCAAGTATTTCAATAGTTATCTTTTGAGATGAAGGTCCTTTAAGATTAAGTTCGTCCCTTGCAACAACTTCAACTTCTATCTCTTGACCAGCATTATATCTTTCTAAATCAAAGTCATAGAAATTCACTTTTAAATCACTTGCAACCTTTACGCCATCAATATATACATCAAAAATTGCGTTGTCATTATCTATTTCGCCCCAAGTCACACGTCCATTCTGAGAGTTGTCCTCGCTGGCGATATATTTTAAGTTATCTTTCTCTTCCCAACCAATCACGCCATAATTGATATATTGAGATTTTTCTTTTGAGCTTTCGATATATGATTTATTTGAGTTTGCTGTAATTTTCACCAAATATCTACCAATTTGAGGGAGAGCGAATGTTGTTTCATTAACAGTCAAAGTTGTTATATCTTGACCACCTTCAAGCTGATAGGAAATTTCATAACTATCAGCACATTCTTTTTCACCAAGCACGATTGTATAACTTTCATCCCAAGTTACAATACCTGTATTTTCATCAACCTTGAAATTTTTAGGAAGAGAGAGCTCAAATTTTACATAGACTTCTACTGATGCAACCACCTTGTCATCAAAGGTTGCCAATATATATGTATTCCCACAACTATTGCCTGTAAAAGTATTATCATCATTTTTAATTAAGATTTCATCATTGGAAGAAGAAAGAGTGATCTTTTTTTTATCTACCCCTTTAACTTGAAGTTCATCATAAAAATCTACCACCTCTTCAAGTGATATAAAATATTGCGACTGTTTAAAGTTTCCACTGATACTTGATTTATTATTGCATGCAGTCATGCAAATAGTAGAAAACAAAACAAGCATTATGACTATCAAAAAGTTCTTCTTCATATTTTGCCCCTTCCCTTAGTATTTTCATAATAACATTTTTTAATCTTTAAGGCAAATGATTTAAGTATATAATTATATTTAATATAATATATAATACTTATTAAAAAGAATTTTGATAGCCAAATGCTTGTTTATTTTTGATTATAAAATTAATGATTTTAATTATTTTCTTCTGTCACTTTTTTTGAAGAATCCTCTTCATTCATATTATTTTCTTTATTATCTTCGTTATTAATATTTTCTTCTTTATTAATTTTCTTTTGTTTAATAATTAGTAAAACAAGATGAATAGCGTTGACAATTATCAATCCTCCATTAAGTACAGCTGTACTTATTGCAGGAAGCAAAGCTCCATAAATGACAAAAACTAAACTGCCCACGATGTTAAAAGTTCTCATTAATATACTACCCTTGTATGAAATAGTCCTAAAACACATTGATGCAAAAACCAAAAGTGTAGCAGCAATTCCTATAATTTCTATTTTGTTCATAAATCCCTCCTAGACTTAGTCATTATATATCGGGGGGGGGATTTGTCAATTACTTTTTTTATTTTTTTTAAATTCACTTTACAAAAACAAAATTTTATGATATTATCTAAACGATAATAACAGGAGAAACTATGAAATTTAAAAGATATAACAAAGAAATTAAATTTTTAATCAAAATGGTCAAGGATAGCGCGAAGATCATTAAAAAGGGCAAAATGGAGGTTAATAACAAGGGAGAAGACGACCTCGTCACTAATCTCGACTTTGCAGTTGAAAAATATATAATTGAAAACATTAAGAAAAAATATCCCAATTTTGATATTGTTAGTGAAGAGTTTAACAGCAATAAAAGTTTAACAGATAATTGCTTTACTATCGACCCTATTGATGGCACTATCAATTTTGCAAACAATATTCCACAATGGGCAATTCAAGTTGCATGTAGAGTAAATGGAGAAACTGTCGTTGGCGTCATCTATTCCCCTAGCACAAACGATCTATATTATGCTGTCAAGGGAGAAGGTGCTTATAAAAATGGAAAAAGAATTAATGTCAGTTCACTTCCTCTAAAAAGAGTACTCTTCACTGCTCATGGTCATGGAGAAAATACAAAATATATTACCAAAATTTATGAAATGATGGATGGCGTTGCAAACAACTATCGTAGAATTGGCGCAACCTCTCTTACTCTTGCATATATTGCCAATGGTTCTATTGGAGGAACAATAATACTTAATCCTACTCCATGGGACGACACTCCTGGAATGCTACTTTGTGAAGAAGCAGGTGCAATTATTAATATTGATAAACATGGATTTATTGTAATAGGAAATGGAGAAAGTTTCATTAATTATGCAAATGAAATTCTGAAAAAATTGTTTAAAGATTAGATAATTTATTAAAAAATAATGAAAAAATGGCAAAAAATGGTAAAATTTAGCCATTTTTTTGTTAATTCCATATTTACAGCGTAAATTTCTAAACGACCAATTTAATTTTTATATCTTTAATTTCAATATTGACGTATTAATTTCCAGTCATTTTTTCATATAAAATCATCGTCAATATTTAAACGCATAAACACTATTTTTTATTATATTATTTTATTTTATAAAAATTTAACTTGACAAATCCCCCCCCCCGAGTATAATAAGAGTATACCAAAAGTTAAGGAGGTGCGTATGGCACTTAGCGAAAATGAACAAAAACTAGCAGACAAACTAAAAGGAAAAATAATCTATCGTGAAAAAACTGGGTTGGCTGATATTAATCCCGAATATGTTTTTTCAATCAATGAACATGGAATGATTGTTTCCTCGTATATGTTTAGAAATGAAATATTTCCTATTCCTAGAAGTCAAGATTATTACGCTAAACAATATGAAAGATATGTTTTAGAAGATAATCTTAGTGACTTCAAACCAAGCTTTAAATTTAAAACCTATTCTTTTATATATAAACCTATGGTAGAATTATATACAAGAGATAATCTTTCGTTAATGTATGATATTGAAACAAATTTAATTTCATTAGAAACAAATGACAATACAGAAAGTTTATCTAACGATAAAATTGATGAACTAAATCTATCTACTGAAATAATCGACAAACTAGAAAAGTATAAAAATTCAATAGATTCAGTTATTGAAGATTTACATAATCAATATTGGAATGAAAAAGAATTAATTAAAAACACTAGAACTAGATATGCGTATAACATGGTCAAATACCAAACAAGCAAATATTCATACCAAACTAGTGAAGCTAGTGAAGAATTACCTCTTTTAAAAGAGTTTTATGAAGAACTTAAATCAAATCTATCAGCCGAAGAACTTGAAGAAGAAGATAGATTATTTAATGAAGAGTACAACAAAGAAATAGAAAGAGCAGAAAGTGAAAAAGCTAATGATGAGAAATTTGAACTTGAAAAAATAGAGGGAGAAAAAAAAGAAGTTAAAGAAAAAATAAAAGATTTGGATAAATTAAAAAAGCTTATAAACAAAGTCTATCTTGATAAAACTTTGTCCATCGACAACATCGCAAAACTTTTATATGTAGACAAAAATGGTATTGTAAGTACTAAAAATGGAACTTATCTTCATATTCATAACTTCTCACACTCTTTTGTAGAACCAGACGACTTCATAGCACTTGATGAAGCTTTTTCTCAAAAAGATTTTGTAGGTAAAAAATTAAAATCGGAAGGCTTACTTAACGATGAAGCTTTATTACTATTTAAAAATGATACACACTCTATCGTTGGAGATTTAAATGACGATAAAATATGGTTTACTATAAGAAAAAATAGTGATATGGAAAGAGTCTGGAAAGAATATCCAATAGACTCCACAGCAGAAGATAAAAAATTTGCTGATGCCTTAGCTCAATTTTCTGATATAAATAATGTCATTTCATACATAGATGAAGAAATAAATAAACGTTATTCAAACTATACAATAAGAAAAGAACTTATTGATGAATTAGCATCGAACATTTGCCAATTGCAGGGCAAATCAGATTTTGTTAATTTGGATTCATCTTATAGTAATGAACTTGATAACAATTTAGCACAAGCTTTTGCCGAATATTGGATA
>CARBWQ010000035.1 GCA_948949055.1 uncultured Eubacteriales bacterium
CAGTTAAGTTAGGCTTTAGCAAGATAATTATGCAGAATACTAATTTGTATTTTGACCTAGTCTTAAATTTTGGAAAAATTCTATTAATTTAAATTTAAAATGAATTTTGCTATCTTCTGTTTTGCTAATTAACTCATATTCTTCATCATTTAAACTTTCAAGATACTGAGGGTCGAAATAGATTTTTTTACCGTCAGTAGCCGCAGTATGATATTTTAAATTTTCATTAAATTCCAAACCCACCGATGCAATCTGTGCACCAAAGCGAGGATATCTTGCTAGCATAACCCTTTTTAGGTCTTGTAAGAGTTTCATATTTCCTTTCATATCCCACTCCTAAAATGCCACAACAGCAAAATGATATAGATTTGGGGAAATATTCTTTAATAAGTCTTTATCTTTGACAGTGAAAACAATAATACAATTTTCTGGCAAGATATAGCCATTACATTCTCTATCCTTCACAAGCCCAACAAATCTATCTTGCAATTCAGTTTGAACTTTATCAATATCTCTTACAACCAAATAGCAAATATCACTTTCCAAACTTTTTTTATCAATTTTATCAGCAAACGAAGGTCTACTGCCAGCAAAGAGAAAGGCATCACTAACTGACGATTTGAAAGCAACAAAAGGTTTTAAAAGGTTATACTCTTCATCAGCAATAATTACACAGGTTGCCTTAGAATTTCTTTGCAATTCAATTACATCTCGTTCCATTCTTCGCCTCCTCTTAATGAGTATGCTGATGAAGGTTTTTTTTCTGAATTATCTTCCATAATTTCTAAATAGTCTTCAAGAAAATTTTCTTCTTGTGACCAACCTTCTTCTTGTTTAACAGTAAGAGGATATAACTGGTCAAGCTCTGCAAGCTTTTCCATACGCTTTTCATCATTTCCAGCCCAATAGATATCAAAAACAGATAGATATTCTGGATCACAATGTTTGTGAATAAACTCTCTGCAAGCTTGCACTTCACTTTCACTAGCATTTAAAAGTCCTGCCATAGTTGCAAACTTATCATTAATATCTCTTGGTAAGTCACCTTGTGAATATTTTTTACTTACAATTTCTTCAACTGTAAGTGTTGGATTATTGTAGAAATCAAAGAACTCCTCAGCCCATTCTTCACGAAGTTTTGAATTGATTGAAGCACGCAATAAGCTCTCTACATCTTTACCAATAAACTTGCCCTTTTTTAAATCTTCTTCAAAAGCATAAAGAGTGTTTGAAATTGATACCCAACCTCTTGGATCATTAGTCCTTCCTCTGCAACCATTTCTGTCAAGGTGATTTTCACCAACCTCAGGCTCTTCATAGAAATAACCTATTTTTTCAATATCTTCACTTCGCCTGCCCTCTTGATATTTACTAAAAATGTATCCAATAACTGATGGGTGAATTTTGTGTGGAATAGCATATTCATAAATCCATTCGCCAACCTTTGGATCCATATCTAAAATATGGTCAAATCTCTTTTCAAGTGGCTCAGCCAAATCCTCAGCTACATTTGAATACTTCTTCTGGTTTCCAGTTGCAACTACAACTGTGTTTGCAGGAAGTTTTAACCCTTTGCCGGTTTCAACAAGTTTATTTAGTACGAGAGTATAAACAAGCGACTGCACAGCAGGCTTAACATTTAAAAGTTCATCAAGAAGTATAACTGTCTTGTCAGTTCTTGATTTAGAACGCTCATAAATAATATCAGCATAATCATAAAGGTTTTGAATGTTCTCCTGTATCAACTTTCTCTCTTCAAAAGTAGCACAATCCATAAGCGCCTGCTTAGCAAAATCAGGTGGAATAGATTGACCAGTTTGTAAGTTCATCGCCCCTACCACCTTCTCAGGGAACATATTATTAGTAAGTTTAATATAAATAAGGTTTGGATATAACTTTTTTAATCTTTCAGTTTTACCAATACCCGATGGACCACGAAGTAAAACTGATTGACCAGCATCAATCCAACTTTTAATCATCTCGGTATCAGTCAACCTTCTTCTAGATTCAACAGGTGTTTTATCAGGATTTAATTTTTCAAGTCTAGACTTTGGCGTAGAAATCTCTTGCTGAATTTGAGCATTATCTTCTGTTACAATAGCATTTTCACGTATTGAGCTAAAAGCCTCATCCAAAAATCCACGACCTGTAAAGTCGCCACCATTAGAAGCAGTATATCTTGTATTACCATTCGATTTAATATTGTTTACATTTATACCATTTAAATAACCACGTATTGAACTATTTTGCCAGAATGAGCAATTTTTATCCTTATAATATGGATAAAATGGAATTCCAGCCATGATAGTTTCTTCGCTACGGACTTTTATACAACTAGCCTTGCCATTTCCACTTGGATTGATTGAAGTTGGCATTTCATTCCAGTTTCTAATCTTCCATTTTATAGGCTCTAATTTAAACCAGTCGTAACTACCCTCTTTAAGCACTTCACCACTTTCATAAAAGTTCTTATCTTGATAACTATGGACCTTTACTCTCACATACTTTTGTCCTCTATAAACATACTCGCTATTTTCCAAAAATTTACCTTTGTCAGAATCAAAGCGGCCGGTAAATTTTTTACCAGTTGGTTTAACTATTCCTCGACCAAACAATTCTTCCAATTCTTCGCTATTATCTGCCTTAGTCTTTGGATATTCACCAAATTCAATAGTATGATAAAGTGTAGCACCTTTTTTATCTTTGACCACGTCAACCTTTCCAAATCCCTTTATCGCACTGCGTGCGAAGATTATAGATTTTAGATCAAGGTTTAAAGCTGGACACAACCCTGCTTGCGTCTTGTAGACATACTAAGAATTGAGGTCGCCGGCAACATTCACTATGTCCGACTTATCCTCAGACGAAGCCGAACGCAGAAAATGCCAACTAACACCTTTCTTGCCTTTTTGAGTTACTCCTTCCCACCAATGATAAGCGCCATTTGCAAGAGCGTAATCGGTAGGAGAAGTTTGCCTTTGAGAAGAGTTCTCACTATATCCTGAAACTTCTTCTTTACTTTCCAAAAAAACTATGTCTGTTGTATTAAACTTTTCATTTCCAACGTTTTGATTTTCATCAGTATTACGGAGTAATACAGGTAAAATAAACTTTTTCAAACTAACATCGCTCATATTTCTACCCCTTTGTTATTTTCATTATACCATAAATAATTCAAATAGTAAATATATATGTCAAATTTCGACAAATCATAATTCACAAATATTTTTAGCTAAAAAGATGAAAACTTAAATTATTTTATCTAAATGGTATTTCCATTTTAAAATACCATAATATTTCATTGAATTTGAGTGACATAGGTGAGCATTGTAAGCATTGAGTCGTAATTTAACAAAATCGTCGTCTACAAGCTTGTTGATTTTGAGCCTGCCTATAAATTTCAACTTTTTCTTCAATCTTTGTTTTGCCTGACTCCTTAGAAAAACTAAGACTTTTCCTGTTTTGGTAAGTACACTTCTGAAACCTAAAAAATCTATACCATCTTTAAGTTGTCCTATTTGAGTTTTGCTGTTTAGCTCTAAGTTTAGCTTTTCATTTGCAAGCTTTTCTATTTCCTTTTTGCAATGTTTAAGGTATTCTTTGTCATGGTGAACTAAAATCATATCGTCCATATATCTTACATAGTATTTTATTCTAAGTTTTTCTTTTATAAGCCTATCAACAACATTCAAATAAAACAGACCAAACCATTGACTTGTTTGGTTGCCAATCGGAAGGCCCACACCTGTTTGAACGTTCTTGCTTTCAAGAAGCTTTTCAACAAACCACATATCTTCATCATCTAGACCTGACTTTTGCAAATTGCTTACTAAGATATTATGATTTATACTTTGGAAATATTTTTTTATATCACATTTTAAGAAATAGCCATGATTGGTTTTGTTCTTTTTAAAGAAATCTCTTAAAAAGTGTTCCAGTCTTTTTATTCCAAAAAAGGTGCCCTTGCCCTTTCTGCAAGCGACATTATCGTAAATTAATTTTTTCTCTATTTTTTCCTCTAAGATATGAGTGCAGTATGCCATTAGCACAACTCTATCTTTATAGGATAATGCTTCTATATTTCTTTTCTTTGGTTCATAAATATAAAACTGCTTATAATTGCCTATTTTATAGGTTTGGTTTAAAAGCGATTTCGACAGTTCAGCCAAATTGGTACTCAAATTTATTTCAAAGGAGATTGTATCTTTTTTGTGTTGCTTTGAACGTCTGCACCTCTTATGGGCTTGAAGTAATTTATCAAAAGTAAAAGCTTCTTCTAACATACAATCTCCTGTAATTTCATTTTGCCATCACCCTGATTTAGGAAAACTTCCAAAGCAGACTTTGCGTTGGTCATTATGATGGCAGTATTCTACTGCATCTAAGTTAGACATCAGTAAAGAGTAAGTTTCCTTTGCCTTAAACACTGCATTATTTTACTTAAAATAATGATAAACTGGCTGTTTTTTAATGGATAAATTTTCCATTCTTCAAAGGCAAATCTGGACACAACCCTGCTTGCGTTTTGTTTACATATTTATTATTGAGGTCGCCGTCATCATTTACTATGTTTGATTTATTCTTAGACGAAGCCGAACGCAGAAAACAAGCACGGGGAATAATAATCTTACCTTAATTAAAGTGTCACCACTATAATCCATATTTAGTTGCCGGGCTTTATCTATCTTTTTACTGGTATTTTACTGGGCTGTCGTGCCGGCTGCAACTCACCCATATTTTTTACTGGTTTTATTGTTTACTATTTCTATTAGCGTCACTTTTTCTCCAAGCAACCAATAGATTTATACAGTCTGCGACTTGCAAAGATATTTGTTGATATTGTTTTTTCAAAATGCAATCGCTTTCAAGTGCCAAAAATGACATATAGCCAAGTAATTTAAGTTTTAAGAAAGCTTGATGTTGACATTCTCTACGTCTTTCTTTGTTTTTTGCACTATCCATACGCAGTGTGTTTGCCTCTATCAAAAATTCCAAACAATCTAAGCAATAGTTTTGAATTCTATTAATAAAAACTGCCCTAAACTTTTTAGGCGATTTTTCTGTTATTGTCACTATGTAAGCAGTAAGTTTTTTTACCTTCGTAATTACAAACAGCTCATTTGTATTTTCACTTACTTTTGTTCCATTTTCTATATCTGGTAATTCACTAGCAACGCTTTCTTTATATTGATTTCCACTGGCTTTTGCTACTGCATGAGAAACAGCAAGTTTATCCTCTTCGCTTTCCTTTCTGTCATGAAATTTAGGTATCACAGTTTGAATACGCATAGAACTCTCACCTAAATGTTTATTCATTTTTACTCCTTATTTTATAATTATAACACAAATTATATAGAAATCAACAACTAGGTTGTTTTAAATAAGAAAATTGTTAAAAAATGTAACAATTTAGATTATATTGTCAAAAAAAAATAACAGACATGCTCAACTTGCTCATATCTGTCATTTTCTTTCAAGAACATACCATACATCTATTTCTTGTTTTGTTGGCTCTTCAAACATGGTTAATAATTTCTTCATTAAACCTTCATCTACAAAAAAGTCAGAGTCCCCATTTCCTTCTTCAACCTTTTTATTTCTTTCTGCAATATTCTTGTGCCAAGTTTTTTCATCTACGTCTACATAATGCCACTCAATATTTACTTTTTTAGATTTAAAATATTCGGTAATTTCTTTTCTTTCTTCTTTGTTCCAAAAACCCCAATTTAAAATTACATTTGTTCCAGCCTTAGCAACTTCGACTGCTTTCTTTTTTAAATAATTTTTAACTCTTACTGCAAATATATTATAAAACTCACCCTGCTCGTTGTTTATTAAATCGAAAGTCGCCTCATCTGTTCCCAAAATGACAGCATTCTCTTTTTCCTTCAACATCTTTGCATAGTAAGACTTTCCACTAGCTATCTTTCCACATATTAAAATTACTTTTCCCATAGCTCCTCCCATATCCACAAAAAAAACTTTCTGGTTAGCAAAAATGTATCAACCTCAAACGACGTCTTTTTTATAAAAATTGAATAAAGCGCAACAACCCTGCAAGATTTTGGATTATTGAATACAAATCATTTTATTTGACAATTTTTCCTTCATCTTCTGCAAAATATTTTGTTCTCTTTCATTTTAGCATAAAAAATCAAATTAACCAATTTTATTTTATAAGATTATGCACTTTTGCTCGTAATTGTCGTGTAATGTAAGCATTAATAAATTGAAATATACTTAAATTCAACTTGGCTTACAGTTATTTTAAACATTAAGTAATGTTTTGAAGTTGCTTCCTCATAGTGCTTTTTAAGAATGGGGCATTCTTCCATAAATAGTTTTTTTAATTCTATATCGTTGCATTCTTTCGCAATACCCGTAATACGCAACCACTCTCTTGTGTCACTTTTTTTGCAATAATTTGTATGTGTACATTGGTGCGTAGTTGCTTATGCACTTCATTTCGGTCGTGCGTAGCAATATATAACTTGTCACTCACTTCCATAATAGCTCCAAACGGTCTTACTGTGGGAAAATCATTGTTAATTGTAGCCACATAAAAACATTCGCAATCTTTTATAAAATCATAAACTTTACTCATAATATTATCCGTTAAATTATTATTTATCTCTTTTAAACAAATCCATTATGCCACAACTCTTTGCAATCTGTGTTGGTTTTGGCTCATTTTTCTGCTTAAAATTCAATTACTTACATTTACATTTTGCGACAAAGTATAGACTTGGTTATACATTTTATAAAGTCAAATATAAAAAACAGATATTTTGTTAATACATAATACTCTAATGTTGAATGTTCAAAAATCGATACATTCCTTTATTTACAGGACATTTGAGCAATTTAATCTTATCAAACCATATTATACAATACAAACACGAAAAAATACAACGCAAAAATCCCATTTGCAAAAATCCAGCATTTTCCCTGCAAAAATTTATAGCAGTGAAAATAATTTTATTGAAACTTTATTTGTTTATCCAACGATAAATTCTCGAATTGTTAAAAATATATAGAATAACATAACACTCAAACTATACTTTTCTCGGTTTTCAAAAATCTTCTGTTTTAGTGGTATATAGAATAACATAACACTCAAACCAATTCGCAATTAAGAACAATTTGAATAAAGTTTTAGTGGTATATAGAATAACATAACACTCAAACCCTGCATTGAATGTTGTTTTCAATTGTGAGGTTTTAGTGGTATATAGAATAACATAACACTCAAACCTCAAATTAGAGCATTACTTATGCTTGCCACATTTTATTCTATATCACTAAAACTTTCTTTATATTTACATTTTAACATGAATTTTTGATTTTATCAATCATATTTCGCATAAATCTTCATCTATTATTATAGTTTCGCAATCTTTTATTTTATATTTAAAAGAATTTTCTAAAAATAAAACATTTATATCTAAATAATTTAGACTTTTTGTTAATAAATTTATTTCTTCTTCAAACAAAAAATTGTTTACACCTATAATAATTACAATTTTTATTTTTTGCAACTCAGTATTGACTCTTATATAATTAACTATTTGATTTAAAAGTTTTTTTTCATTATTGGGTTTTATATTTGCTACTTTAATTATATTTTCAGCATTAAATTCTCCCAATATTTCAACATCTATATCCAAATAATCTTGCATTTTAT
>CARBWQ010000036.1 GCA_948949055.1 uncultured Eubacteriales bacterium
GAAATGTTTGAACCTCAAATTGGATACAAAGTTGTGGGAGTATATAAGGATCAAGCTATGCTTGAAGAATATGCTGATACAGATATAATTAAAGCATCAACAAATGTATACATAAAGTATGAGATGAAGAAATTCTCAATAGTAATTTATGAAGAAGATAAGTCATCAATTAAGCAGACAGTTACAGTCAACTACAATCAACCATTAAATGTAGAAGCTACAAAAGAACAAGACAGGGAATTTACATATGAATTTGCGAGATGGCTCGACTATTACACCGACGAAGAGGTGAATGTCGAGCAAATAACCTCAGACAAGGCTATTTATCCAGAATTTAGAAGTATACAAAGAGAGTACACACTAAGTATTCCAGAAGGTGTTAATGTAATTCGTAATGAAAAACCATTGACAAACCAAGACAAAGTGCATTATGGAGAAGAACTTATAGTGTCATATGTATTGCCAGAGCATAACCACCTTGCAACATTTAAGGTTAACGGAAATGAATTTGTCAATGGTGGAACATTTATAGTCAATGGTAATGTAGAAATCGAGTTTGAATATGAAATAGACCAAGTTGATGTTTCTTTTTATGATGGTGAGGATTTGATTGAAGTTGTCAAAGTTGACTATGGCAATGCTGTACAACCAGTTTCATTGGCAGAAAAGCCAGGTGACAAACATTTTGAAAAATATATCTTTGAAAAATGGACTTTGAAAAATGGTGAAGAAACAAATTTTGACCAAATTACTGCTAATAAATCTTTCTATGCGAAATGGAAAGGAGAAGGTTATAAGTTTGAATATTTGAATTTTGTTCAACTTCTCGACGGAACATATTCAGTGGCAGGGCTCAAAGATAAGACAAAAACGGAGATCGTCATACCTGATATATATAAAGATGGTTCAAAAGTGACAAGTATTGAAAATGTTGCATTTAGTTTTAATAATAAAATAGTATCGGCAACATTGTCAGATAATCTTACAAATGTAGGAATTTCCGCCTTTGCTTATTGTGCTAAATTAAAAACTAATAATTCCAATGGTGTTAAATATTTGGGCAGTGAAACAAACCCATATATGTGTGCAATTCTCGCGTCTAATGATTCTTCTCGGACGATAGAGATTGAAAATAGCTGTAAAATTATAAATCAGTTAGGAAATATTAAAGTTAATTCTTTACCTGAGGGACTAATAAGTTATTCTTCTTTTGACGAAAAAGAAATATCGCTTGATATACTTCCAGATGATTTGATGTTTATCGGACCAAGAACTTCCTTTATATCCATCAATAATGATTATAATATTTCAAAAGGTGTAAAATATATTGGAAGCGCGACAAATAAATATATGTATCTATGCGGAGTCGAAGACAATACCTTGACTACCTATGAGATAGAAGAAAGTTGCAAGTTTATCGGACCTAGTGCATTTAAAAATTGTAGTAATTTGACAACATTAAATATACCTGGAAATGTGGTAACTATTGGTGAATATTCATTTAAGGGTTGCAATAATTTGCAAAATATAGATTTCCCAGAAGGATTAGAGTGTTTATACGATGTGCCAAGTAGTCAGACATCATTAATCATTCCAAAAGGTATAACTATAATTGAATCTAATATTCTGTGTGGTAAAAATTTAACTTCAATTATTTTGCCAGATACTTTAAATTTTTTAGTGTTTGATTACAGAAACATAAGACTTGGAAATGTAGTAGAATACAACATATCAAAAGGTCTTAAATATATTGGAAGTGCGTCAAATAAATATATGTTTTTGTGCGGAGTTGAAGACAACACGCTGACCTCCTATGAGATAGAAAAGAGTTGCAAATTTATTGGAGATAGAGCATTTGAGAATTGTAGCAATTTGAAATCAATAGAAATCCCAGAAAATGTAATTATGATGGACAGTGTGTTTTCAGGATGCTCAAGCTTAGAGTCATTAATTTTTTTAGGTGATTACTTAGTTGATACAAATATTCGCAGTATAAGTAGTTTGACTACTCTTATATTACCTGAAAATACAATGAGTTGTATTGTGGAACCTAGAAGTTTGCCAAACTTAGAATACAACATATCAAAAGGCCTTAAATATATTGGAAGCTCGACAAATAAATATATGTATTTGTGTGGGGTAGAAGACAAAACGCTGACCTCCTATGAGATAGAAGAAAGTTGCATGATGATTGAAGAAAATTCATTTAAGAATTGTAGTAATATGACATCAATAGAAATTCCAAAAAATGTGAAGCGCATAGGAAATCTTGCATTTTCGGGTTGTGATAGTTTAGTTTCTCTAACATTGCCTGAAAATATAGCATATTTTTATTATATTGGTGTACCTACAGAAGTTGTTATTGAAGGAGAATGCTGTTTTAATACTAGTTATGGTTTTTCTAGAACTAAAGTATTTAAAGTAAGAAAAGAAATTATTGACGATGATTCAAATTACAATAGTGACCTTATGAGGGGTGGTTTTACTAAAACACTTGAAGGAGATTATTACGTTTTCACAAGAACTTATTAAAATAAAAAGCGTAGTCAAAATACTACGCTTTTTTATTATATTAAGAACTTTATGAAATACATGAATATTTATAGCAATATTTATTGAACCAAATTGCTATGTCAAAACTAATCTTTTAGTTTTGCTTATAAATAGCTCTTTTTACTAAGTTTCAAGACTATTGCCACCTTGGGTCGGTTGATAGAACGACTTTTCCTTCTTTTAAAGAAGCTTGCACATCTATTGTGCGTTGATTGCGTGAGCCTTTAAATTTTAAATCAAGGCTTTTTTGGCTAAGGATGAATTTACCATCAATAAGAATATCGATATATGAAAGAAGTTCTTTTGCAAAAGGGATACTTTCACTATTTAACATCTCAAATAGATAACCTGTATAACAGGCAAGTTCCAATCCTCTCTCTTTAATAAACTTTGCAATTGGCAACAATGCTTTCGCTTGCACAAAAGGGTCACCACCAGATAAGGTAACACCTTGCAAAAGTGGATTTGCTAAAATATCTTTTTTAATTTTTCTAATGCTGATTTTTTTACCACCTTTGTAAGGGTGGGTTTGTGGATTGTGACAGCCTTCGCAATGATGAGGACATCCTTGTGTGAAAATACTATATCTTAATCCCGGTCCGTCAACTATACTATCCTGTACAATTCCTGAAATTCTTAATCTCATTTTATCCTCATTTTTAATATTGAAAAATAAATTTAATATATTTATTTAATTATTATTTAATTGATTTTTTTATTTTTTACGAATTTTTTAGTAATTTTTTAATAACAAATAAAATTAATTTTTATTTTTTCACTATTTTTTCACTATTTTTTTAGTAATTTTTTAATAACTTTTAAATTTATTTTTTTATTTTTATTTATTTTTAAAATATTTTTTTAATTTTTTAGAATTTAAAACGAGCTTATTTTTAGCTCGTTTTTTTATCTATTTAATTATTTACTCCATGTTTAACACGGTCATGTTCTTCTGCACGTTTACCATTGTTGAATCTGTCAAGAGTTCCTACAAGATAACCTGTAATTCTTCTGATTCTTTCAAAGTTTCCTTTGCCATCATTTTCACTTCTTCCACAGTTTGGACAATGATCTCCAATGATTCCGTTATATCCACAAATAGGATCTCTATCGATAGGGTGGTTGATAGCACCATAACCGATTCCCTTTTCCTTCATGTGGCGAATAATTCTCTCAAATGCGTCAAGGTTTGCAGTTGCATCGCCGTCAAGTTCAATGTATGAAATGTGTCCACCATTACAAAGTTCATGGAAAGGAGCTTCAAGGTCAATCTTTCTTTCAGCAGTTATATCATAATATACTGGGACATGGAAACTGTTAGTGTAGTAATCTCTATCAGTAATTCTATCAATTTTTCCATATTTTTCTTTATCGATTTTAATGAATCTACCACTTAAACCTTCGGCAGGGGTTGCAATAAGTGAGAAGTTGAGTTTATATTCTTCTGACTTCTTGTCGGCAAATTCACGCATATGTTTGATTATGTCATAACCGATCTGCCAAGATTTTTCGCTTTCACCATGGTGTTTACCTGTGAGAGCAACAAGAGCTTCTGCAAGACCAATAAAGCCATAAGTAAGAGTTCCATGTTTTAAAATTTCTGCAATGCTATCATTGCGTCCAAGTTTTTCAGAATCAATCCAAACGCCTTGTCCCATAAGGAATGGATAGTTGTAAACATGTTTAGATTGTTGAATTTTAAATCTATCTAGAAGTTGTCTAGTTACAAGTTCCATGAGTTCATCAAGTCTTGTGTAGAACTTCTTTAAATCTCCCTTTGCTTCAATCGCAATACGAGGAAGGTTGATAGAAGTGAATGAAAGGTTGCCTCTTCCATAAGTAATAGCTTTTGTAGGGTCATATACATTAGCCATAGCACGAGTTCTGCATCCCATGTAAGCAACTTCTGTTTCTGGGTGACCAGGTTTATAGTATTCAAGATTAAATGGAGCATCAATAAATGAGAAGTTAGGGAACATTCTCTTTGCAGAGCAACGCATAGCAAGTTTAAATATGTCATAGTTAGGATCGCCAGGGTTGTAGTTTACACCTTCCTTAACTTTAAAAATTGAAATAGGGAAGATAGGTGTTTCACCATTTCCAAGACCTTCCTCAGTTGCTCTAAGGAAATTTATCATGACCATTCTTCCTTCTGGTGAGGTGTCAGTACCGAAGTTAAGAGAAGAGAAAGGTACTTGTGCACCAGCACGAGAGTGCATTGTGTTTAAGTTGTGAATAACTGCTTCCATAGCTTGGTGAGTAGCTTCATTGGTTTCTTCATAAGCTTTCTTTGTAGCATAATCTTTAATTTTACCAAATTTTTCATCATCAATTTCACTAAATGCCTGTCTTTCGGCTTTGTCATAACCCTTATCACCAGCAAGTGTAGGGTAAACGCATTTTTCGCTCTCTATATTTTTGATTATATCTTTCACTTCATCTTCACTAAGAGAGCCAGCTTCTTTAAGTACATAAGCTTTTGCGAAATTAGTTCTATAAATCTTCTTATAGGTTTTCATAACCCCAGGAGCACAACCATAATCAAAGTTTGGAACGCTTTGACCACCATGTTGGTCGTTTTGGTTTGATTGAATAGCAATACAAACAAGCGCTGCATAAGTTCTGATATCGTTAGGTTCTCTTACAAAACCGTGACCAGTATGGAATCCTCCTTTAAAGAGCTTTTCAACGTCAATCTGGCAACAAGTTTCAGTCAATGTATAGAAATCAAAATCATGAATATGAATGTCGCCTTCTTGATGAGCTTTTGATTGATCTGGTGCAACTATTGCTTTGACGAAATAGTTTTTGGCAGATTCAGAACCAAATTTAAGCATAACTCCCATAGGTGTGTCGCCATCAATATTGGCATTTTCACGTTTAAGGTCGCTATCTTTTGCATCACTATTGTTGATTTTGTCAAAAGTTTTCATAAGGCTGGTATTGAGTTCTCTTACCTGATTACGTTTGTTGCGATAGAGGATATAAGCCTTTGCAACATCGTCGTGTCCCTTTTTCATTAAAACCTTTTCAACAATATCTTGAATTTCCTCGACAGAAGGCATTTTTTTACTGTCAAAATTTTTGTCGATTTCCTCTTCAACGCATTTTGCAAGCTTATGAGCAAGTTTTAATTCTCGATCTCCAACTGCATTCATAGCTTTTGAAATGGCATTTTCAATCTTTTCAATGTCAAACTCGCTGACTCTGCCATCTCTTTTCATGATATTCTTTACCATAGTTTCTCCTTTCATTTGTAAACACTATATGTAGTATATAGGTCATTTATGCCGAACTATATTTAGTGTCGTTCGAGATATATCTTAATCCTTTTAAAAAAGAAAGTCAACGTTTTTTGACAACAAATTTTTGATTTTTGAGGTCTTCGTTATTTTAATATAACATACTACTAGCCTTCAAGGCTGAAAGAAGGGTAAAAATTTTTTTTGAGGTTTTTAGAGGAGAAAAACGCATTGCATTTTTTTACAAGAAAATGATTATTTTGTAAAATATTTGGCTAAAAATATTTATAAAAATTAAGAAAAAGATTGATTGAGTGAATGTTTTATGGTAATATATATTTAGGAAAAAAGGAGATGTATTATGAGCTCAGCATTAGTTGGTTGGATTGTATCACTGGTTTTCGTATTAATTTTGGTGGGGGGATTCTTTGTTGGATTCTGGCGTGGTTTTAGACGCTCGACTGCAAATTTGATATTCTCTGTTATAGGAGTTATCGTTGCTTTCTTTGTTACTCCTATCATTACTAGGGCCATTCTTGGCATTCAGGTAGATTATGATGGAAGCAAGGTTGCTCTTCAAAATATAATTTATGAAATGCTTGTTTCAATTGGCGATGTTAGACAGATGGTTTCAACAAACGCAAACCTCGCTGTTTTGTTTAAGAATTTGCCAAGTGCAATTTTCAGCACAATAATTTTCATTTTTGTAACAATTGCAATTGAATTTGTTATTTACCTTATATACAAGATTTTCAATTTCGCTTTCATAAAAGGACCAAAAGGTGGTCGTTTGTTTGGAGGTCTTGTTGGAGTAGCAAAAGCTTTCATAGTTACAATAATTGCATTTATGCCTCTTGCTGGTCTTATCGGCCTTGCTAATAACCTTACTGACAGTAATGATTATAATATCCAAACTGTTGCAGTGGCAGAAACTCAGGCAGAAGAAGGCAATGATAAGAGTAAAAAAAGTACAGGTCTTATTATAGATAAAGTTCCTGAAACTGCAATAATTGTTGTAAGGGGACTTGAAAATAACTTTTTAACTAAATGTAGTAGTCTTTTCGGACTTGATAATGCTATGTTTGATTATTACAGCAGTGTAAAAGTAGATGGTGGAAAGGTAAAAATTAGAAAAGAAATTGAAAATTTCTATGATGTAGCAGATTTTGGTTATCAAATCACAAAATATGAAGCAGATAAGATTAATTATGAAGATATTAATTATGATAAGCTTTTAGATGCAGTTAAACAGCTTACAAGTTCTGATTTATATAAACATGTTATTTCTACTACAATAAGTGATATCATTACCGATTATCAAAAATATTCATTCCTAGGTCCAAACTTTGCTTATAGCGATATTTTAGCTGATATAAGTCAAGGCTTATCAAAAACAGAAAATAAGGCAACTTATTTTAGAGATGATGTTTTAAATCTCATTAATAGTGTTAAAACTCTTGGACAAGCTGGCATTATCAATGATATCTTCGCACTTGAAAAGAAATCTATTGATGCCGTTGCAAATGTACTGACAAATGATTCAAATATTGAAAGTTTTGAAAAGGGAATTAATGGCATTTTAAAATTAAATGTCATTCAAGATAGCGTTTCAAATGTTATGCAAAAGCTCGTAGACAAAATTTCAACTGATGTAGATAACATTGGAATAAACAGTAGTGACATGAGTGAAAATGATTGGAAAGAAGTTGCAAGGTCATTCACTCAAATAGTAAAAGATTTTGGTTCAATTTCATCTTCTGTTGATGTCGTAAATGTAATTGAAGATGCAACAATTCTTCTTGATAAAGAAAAAAATTATGATATACCATCCATTATCGTTATTATGGAAAATTTTAAAGTCATCATCGCGT
>CARBWQ010000037.1 GCA_948949055.1 uncultured Eubacteriales bacterium
AAATTTGCAGAGGCATTATTAGGAAGAGCAGAAGCTGAACAATTTTTGCCTGTCGCAAGTATCGCTACAATAGTTGATATTGTGCCTTTAAAAGGTGAGAATCGAACTATTGTATCCAAAGGCTTTATAATGTATGATAAATATCTTCCAATAGGACTTAAAATGATGTTTAAAGAATATGGGTTAAATTTAAAGAAACCTAATTCTACTAGCATTTCTTTTAAAATAGGTCCTAAGCTTAATGCATCAGGAAGAATGGGCGATGCCTCTGATTCTCTAAGGCTATATTTAGAAAAAGACCCTGTAAAGATAAAAAAATATATTGAAAAGATAAAAAAACATAATTTAAAAAGACAGGAAATATGCAATAAAATCTTTGATGATTGTGAAAGAGCCTTAAAAAAGATTGATATGAAAAATCAAAGAGTTATAACTCTCGCCTCCAAACATTGGGATAAAGGAGTGCTTGGAATTGTTTGTTCTAGACTAGTTGAAAAATATCATAAACCGGTTTTTCTGTTTATGCAAGAGGGAGATTTGTTGTCTGGTTCTGGTAGAAGTATTGATGATATAAACATACATGAACTTTTATCTTCTTTGAAAGACATTTTAGTAACCTTTGGTGGACACTCAATGGCTGCTGGGTTGACCTTAAAACTGGAAAATTACAAACTCTTTTCTCAAAAGATTAATGCATTTGCTTTAACAAAGATAAACGATAGGGTATTTATGCCTATTGAATATTATGACCAAGAAATCACCGAAGAAGAAATAGATAGTCAGTTTTTAAGTGAACTAGCATTGTTGGAACCTGTTGGATGTCTTAATCCAAAGCCTAGATTTAAAATTACAGCCCAAGATGTCGAAATTTTGCCTATTAAGCGTACTCCACAGCATGCAAACATTAAAATTGGTAATTTGAAACTAGTTTATTTTAATTATATTGATAATCTTATAAAGATAAATTTTTCAAGGCATAAATCTTTTATATTTGAATTTGAAACTGGTTTGTCAAATGGAAGTGTTGTTGAGTTTGATGGTGGCAGTTTTATTGTTGAAAATGCTTATAAAAAATTAAATGCTATTGAGTTAAATCAATTTGCTATAAATAGTGATGATGAAGCACATTTTACTCTTTATCCAAAAAGCGAACTTCTTAACTTTGTAGGTGCTACTTCAAGCTCAGTGTTTGGAACATGTTTTGTAACCTATTCTTGTTTTGAATATGTAGAATTTTGCAAAAATTACAACACACAAAATATTTACCATTTTGGTATTTATGATAGCAATTTAATTGGTTATAACACACTTTTATTAGCTCCAAAAGGTATAGCTTGGGCTAAGAATTTTTCTAAGATAGTATTCTTATCGCCAGTTATGGATAATAAATTTATTTCTGCATTAAAGAAGGTTACTGATGCTGAAATTTATATGCCTATTGATAAAGAGGGTAGTGACCCACGTAAGTTCTCTGGTCTTGATCTGTCACGCAAAACTTTTGGTTTAATTTATAAAGAAATTCTAAAATTTAATGGCAAGACAATCTTTAATTTCTTTGATATGTACGATTCGACAAAATTATCTTCACAAATTAGTTTCTTTACCTTTTATTGTGCATTATTGGTGTTTGAAGAATTAGGAATTATAACAATTTTGGAAGATAAAAATAGTTTGATAAAAGTAAATCAAGGTATAAAGGTAGAACTCACACAATCAAAAATTTATAACAATATAATTCTCTTAAAAGAAACTCAAAAAGGAGAGGCGAAAAATGGAAAATATGGTAATTCAGATTACAAGCCTACTTAAAGAAAATTATAATTTTACACAAGAAGAAGACCAATTAATAGAAGAAATTTTAAAATTTGATATAAACTATCAACGTATTTTAAACATTGGTAAGCTTATCATTCAAACTAAACTTGATAAGAAATCAATGCTTGCTTTTTTGGTTTATCAATTATTTAAATTTCAGCCTGAAAAGTCTGATCAGTTATCGCAACAATTAGATGATGAAGAAAAAAGTATGGTTAAGGATTTTAAAACAATAAAAGATATTAGTCAGCTCACTCCAAGTGAGGAGATTGAAGATATTAAAAGACTTTTTTTGGTAATGGGAAAAGATTTAAGAGTTGTTATAATAAAACTTTTTGGCATTTATCACGATATATCAATTCTTGAAAATCCATTGGCTGATAGTGAAAGGACATTTGTTAAACAAGTTCGAGATATTCATGTTCCATTATCGGAACGTCTTGGTCTTGATTCTTTAAAACAATTATTATATGACAACGTTATTAGGCTTGAATATCCTGATGAATATTTCAGATTGAAACATATGGTTGAAAGCAAAGAAGAAGAAAACCGTAAACAACTTGAAATAACAAAAGAAAAATTACAATCAATTCTAGATGATTTAAAGATAGATGGTCAGATTTTAAGTCGAATAAAGCATATTTCGTCAATTTTTAATAAGCTTCATAATAAAAACCTTGAACTTGACCAGATATATGATATTTTAGCTATGCGTGTGATTGTAAACACTGTCGAAGAATGTTATTCGGTACTGGGTAGAATTCATGGAATATATAAACCTATGCAAGGTAGAGTAAAAGATTATATAGCAAATCCTAAACCTAATGGCTATAAATCTTTACATACGACTATTATTGTAGAAAATCAACATCCTTTGGAAGTCCAAATAAGAACGGTTGAAATGAACAGAGAGTCTGAATATGGTGTATATTCGCACTGGCTATATAAAGAAAAAAAGACAAAGCAGGACGCATTTGACCAAAGAATGACTTGGTTTAGACAGACGGTTGATAATGCTCAGAAAATGTCCAACGAGGACTTTATTGAAACACTTAAAAGCGACCTCTATGAGGGCTTGCTTGTTGTTCAAACACCTAAGGGAAGAGTTATAGAGTTTCCTCAGGGCTCAACTGTCATCGATTTTGCATATGCTATACATTCTGATATAGGAAATAAATGTGTAGGTGCAAAAATAAATGGTCAATTAAAGCCTTTTACGACAACATTAAGGAATGGAGATATAGTTGAAATAATTACTAATCCTCATTCAAAAGGACCATCTCGTGACTGGCTTAAAGTGGTTAAAACTGCAAGTGCAAGAAGTAAGATTAAATCATTCTTTAAAAATGAACTTAAAGATGAAAATATTAAACTTGGAAGAACTATGTTTATACAGGCAATTCAAGAGCGTGGTTTTAACTCATCTCAACTTCTTACTGATAATTATCAGTCCGAAATACTCAAAAAGTATAATATGGAAACCATTGAAGAGCTTTATGCTTCCATTGGAAGTGGCTCTCTTTCTGCTTCTAGTATCGCTAGTAGATTTGCAACTCTATACAACAATGAAAGTAAACAATTGCCAAAGATTGAGAATGTTGTTCACTTAAAACGAAACAAAGAGGGAGTTTTGGTTGATGGTGATAGTGGTATGCTTGTAAGATTTGCAAGATGTTGTAATCCTATTGAAGGTGACGATATTATTGGCTATATTTCAAGAGGTAGAGGAGTTACAATACATAGATGTAATTGTCAAAATTTAAATTACCTTGAAAATGATAGACTGATTGATGCTCAATGGCAGGTAAAAGAAAATGCCACTTTTACTGCAAACATTAAGGTTATTGCAATTAAGTCTGACAACAATATTGGAAAACTCACAAATTTAATTACAGGGCTTAAAATAGCAATTAAAGGTTTTGATGCTAAGGATATTGGAGATAATTTTGTATGTAATTTAATTATAGAAGTTAAAAATAAAGAAGAATTGAATAAAGTTATCAATTCTATTAAAAACATTAAGAATGTAACTAGCGTTTATAGGAGCGAATGATGATAATTGATACAAATGTAGAGGAATACCTAATTGAACTTCAAGACCTTTGTAAACTTTTCGGGCTTAATTTTATAGAAGATAAGATAAGTCTTGAAGAGGAAGAAAAGGGTGGAATTGTCCATGATAAGTTTATTCTTGTAATTAATGGCAACGAGAAAGAATTTAACTTTGATTATAGCTTAGACGGCTCATTAACTCCTCTTCGTAAAAAGTCTTATAAGAAACGAATGGTTAAAAACTATTTGTATAAAATCATTTCCAAAGAATATAACTTATCATTATCATGGGGTTCTTTAACGGGTGTAAGGCCAACAAAGTTTGCTCGTGATTTGGTGGCAAACGGAGAGGTTAAGGAACATGTTATTCCTGAAATATTGGCAAGAGATTATTTTGTATCAACTCCAAAGGCAAGACTGGTAGGGCAAATACTTAAAAATCAACGTGGAATTATAAGAAATGATAATTTGATTGACCTTTATATAAACATTCCTATTTGTCCTTCAAGATGTCTATATTGTTCTTTCATTTCAAGTGAGATTTCACGAGTTGAGAATAGAGTTGAAGAATATATAGATTGTTTAATTAAAGAAATCGACTGCGTTATAGGAATAATCAAAAAGAAAGCGTTTATTGTGCGAAATATTTATATTGGAGGAGGTACTCCGTCAGTTCTCACTCCAAAACAACTTGATAGACTTTTGAGTAAGTTGAAATTCCCTGTAAACGAATTTACTGTTGAATGTGGTAGGCCTGATACGATAACTGCTGAAAAACTTGATGTGCTGAAAAAACATGGTGTTACTAGAATTTCTATCAATCCACAAACTTTCTGCGAGGCAACATTAAAGAGGATAGGTAGAAAGCAGAAAAATAGTCAGGTTTTAGAGGCTTATACAATGGCGTTAGAGAGAGAATTTGTTGTAAATATGGATATAATTGCAGGATTGCCTGGTGAGAAATTGGGTATATTTAAAAGAACAATTAACACTTTGCTTGAACTTGCACCTCACAATTTAACAGTTCATACATTATCTATCAAAAATGGTGCGTTGCTGAGAGATAATACAGCACTTGTAGATGATAGAGATGTTGACAAAATGATTGATTTTGCTGAGAGTGAACTTACAAAAAATGGTTATAAACCATATTATCTTTATAGGCAGAAAAATCAGCTAAAAGGGCTGGAAAATGTAGGATATTATAGAGATGAACATCTTTGTATGTTCAATATTGAAAGCATGGAAGAAACTAACACTATAATTGGAATTGGAGCAGGAGCTATTAGTAAAAGGGTGTTTAATCTAGACAACCGAATAGAAAGACAGGCGAATGTCAAATTTATAGAGGATTATATAGAAAGAATAGATGAAATGCTTGAAAAGAAAAAGGAATTTTATAAATAAAAATATAAATTATTTATGATTTTTACTAGACAAACTATCTGACTTATGATATACTTACTAAGTCGATTAACCTTTGGCGCAGTAGAATAGATACCTTCTGACTTCTTGCTTCGCTTTGGGATTAAAAATAAAAATAGGAGGAAAATTATGGAAAAGAAAGAAATTATTGAAAAATTTAAACTTTCTGAGAATGATACTGGTTCAGTTCAAGTTCAAGTTGCTCTTTTGACTGAAAGAATTAATCACTTAAATGAACACTTGAAATTAAACAAAAAAGATAATCATTCACGCCGTGGACTTCTTCAAATGGTTGGAAAAAGAAAGGGTTTCTTACTCTATTTAAAAGAGAAAGATATCGAGGCTTATAGAAAACTCATTAAAGAACTTGGCATAAGAGAAGTTAAATAGCAAATAAGGGGGAGTTTTTATTGCTCCCTTTTTTAAGATGATTTAAGGAGAATTTATGAAAGACGATGCAAAAATTTATAATATTGAAATAGGTGGAAAAACTGTTTCTTTTGAAACTGGCAGACTTTGTGAACAAGCAAATGGTTCTTGCCTTGTTAAATGTGGCGAAACTGTTGTTATGGTTAATGTAACCATGTCAAAAGAACCTAGACCGGGTATTGATTTCTTTCCACTTTCTGTGGATTTTGAAGAAAAAATGTATTCAGTAGGTAAAATCCCTGGTGGATTTAAAAAACGTGAAGGAAGACCAGCTGATAAAGCTATTCTTACTTCAAGACTTATTGATAGACCATTGAGACCTCTTTTCCCAAAGGGTTTTTATCATGATGTTTGTGTAGTCGCTACTGCTTTATCTGTTGATCCTGATGTAGCGCCAGAACCACTTGCTATGCTTGGTTCAAGTTTTGCTCTTACTATTTCCGATATTCCTTTTATGGGCCCAACTGGCTCTGTTCAAGTTGGACTTGTAGACGATAAGTTTATTATCAATCCAAATGCAGAACAAAGAGAAAAATCACTTATGAGTTTAACTGTATCAGGTACTGATGAAGCTGTGCTTATGGTTGAAGCAGGGGCAAAAGAAGTTCCAGAAGAAACTATGCTTGATGCAATCATGTATGCTCATGAAGAAATTAAAAAGATTGTTGCCTTCCAAAGAAAGGTAAAAGAGGAAATTGGTAAACCACTTTGTCAAAACCTCATTTATGATATTGTTCCAGATGAAATCAATGAAGCAGTAAGAGCTTATGCTAGTGAAAAATTAGACTATGCACTTGACACTTTTGATAGACAGGAAAGATCTGCTCGTCAAGAAGAAGTTGATAAAGATGTAAAAGAGCATTTTGCAGAAATTTTCCCAGAAAGTGATAAGGTTATTGGACAAGTTCTTTATAAAATGACAAAAGAAAAGGTTAGAGCTAAAATTCTTGATAAGGGAATAAGACCAGACGGCAGAAAACTTACAGAGATTAGACCTATTTGGTGTGATGCTGGTGTTCTTCCAAGAACTCATGGTAGTGCAATATTTACTCGTGGTCAAACACAAGTTCTTACTACTTTAACTTTGGGTACTGTTTCAGACATGCAAAAGTTAGAAGGTATTGATGAAGAAGAAGTAAATCGCTATGTTCATCACTATAATATGCCTGCTTATGCAACAGGTGAAGCTAGGGGAATTAAGAGTCCAGGAAGAAGAGAAATTGGTCACGGAGCGCTTGCTGAGAGAGCATTAGAGCCTGTTATTCCAAGTGAAGAGGAATTCCCATATGCTTTAAGACTCGTTTCAGAAGTTTTGTCTTCAAACGGTTCATCTTCAATGGCTTCTGTTTGTGGTTCAACTCTTGCTCTTATGGATGGAGGTGTTCCAATTACAAGACCAGTTGCAGGTATCGCAATGGGGCTTATTAAAGATGAAAATTCAAATAGAGTTGCTGTACTTTCAGATATTCAAGGTCTTGAAGATTTCCTTGGTGATATGGACTTTAAAGTTACAGGAACAAGCGAAGGCGTGACTGCAATTCAGATGGATATTAAAATAAAAGGTATTGATAAGCAAATTCTTACAACAGCTCTTAAACAAGCAAAAGAAGGTAGAATGTTTATCATGAATAAACTTCTTGAAGAAATTGCAGAGCCTAGAAAAGAACTTTCTAAATATGCTCCAAAGATTATTTCATTTAATATTAATCCTGATAAAATTAAAGATGTTATCGGTTCTGGTGGAAAGATGATTAATAAAATTATTGAAGAAACAGGAGTTAAGATTGATATTGATGATAATGGTTTAGTATTTATTGCTTCTCAGGATAGTGCGATGGCTGAAAAGGCGAAGGCTATAATACTTGGAATTGTTGAAGATGTTGAAGTCGGTGATGTTTATGACGGAAAAGTTGTAAGAATCATGAACTTTGGCGCATTTGTT
>CARBWQ010000038.1 GCA_948949055.1 uncultured Eubacteriales bacterium
TTACAAATTTGACAAGATTTTTCTTGCCAAATTTGTTTTTATGTAGTAAAATATATATGAAGAATATTTAGTAAAATATATTGATAAAAATTGATAGGCAAATAAATTATGATGTTTAAAAATTCGTGTAGGCTTTTATGTGCAAATTTTGCAGAAGTATGGAAACTCTTAGTTTACCATATTTTATCTTTTGCTGTCTGCGTAGGACTACTTGCAGTTTTTTATCAAAACTATTTTGATTATAGTTCTCTTGCAAGTGCAAAGGCTAATCTCAGTGAAGTTTGGGATACTGGAACTCTCTATGGTGCGTCATTCGCAAATGCCTTAACCATTGTAGTTAATTATGTGATTTTTTTCTTCCAGTTCATGTTTGCTGGAAACATTGGAATAGGTATTTATTTTTGTATCATAATTTTTATTCTTTTACCACTTCTTATGAATATAGGCAAGGTTGTGACTTGTGAACTTATGTATGGTTATATGTCTGCTTGTCAAAAGCAAAGCTTTACTGGTACTTTTCTTAAAACGCTTAAAACAAGTTTGTCTTATTCAATATTTAAAGTTTTTTATGCTTTACCTTTCAATTTCTTAATTTTACTAGGTATGTGGGCATTAACTCGCGTTAATAATAATGTGTTTGATCATTTTATGCCTTTTGCTTTTGTTATTTTATCTGCAATTTTAATGGCTATAAAAGAGTTATTTAACGCTGGATGTGCACCTGCAAAAGTGGTTTATGACCACAATGTTCTTTCTTCATATACAATCGGAATGAGAGCTGTGCTTAGAAGAGGAGCAAGAGTTTTCTCAACTGCGATTATTGTATATTTACTTGCTGTTGTACTTTCAATGGTACTTGGACTTTATTCGATTATTATTATACTTCCAATCGTACCTGCTTTTATGCATATATTTGAAATGGTTTGTTTCTTTTCAAGTCAAGGAATGAGATTTTATGTTGATAATGATACAATTCTATCACCTAAAAGACTTGAAGAAGTTGATAAACTTGAAGATGCAAAATATATAATTTAATTTTAAAGTTATATGCATATAGACAAATGATGACTGATGAAAATCGGGTCATTTTTTGCGATTTTAAAATTTATAAAAAATTAAAGGAGAAAAAATGAATAATAACAAATTAAAAATTACTTTTTTGGGTGGTGTCGGTGAAATAGGAAAAAACATGACAGCTCTTGAATACAATAATGAAATCATCATTATTGATGCCGGCCTTACTTTCCCAGATGATGATCTACCAGGCATTGATATCGTTATACCTGATATGACTTATCTTATTGAAAACAAAGACAAAATCAAGGCACTTCTTCTTACTCATGGTCATGAAGACCATATTGGTGCAGTTCCATTCTTGCTTGAACAAATTCAAATGCCAGTATATGGTACAAGACTTACTCTTGCACTTGTAGAAAACAAAATGAAGGAACATCCAAAGGTTAAGTTTAAAGGTATTGCAGTAAAACCAAGAAATGTGCTTAAAATAGGAAATTTCGTAATTGAATTTATTAAAGTAAGTCATTCTATTGCTGGTTCACTTGCATTATCAATAACAACGCCAGCAGGAACTATTGTTCACACAGGTGACTTTAAGATAGATTATGAACCAATCGATGGTGAAATTACAGATCTTTCAAGATTAGGTGAGATTGGAAGGAAGGGTGTTCAGCTTCTTCTTTGCGAGAGTACAAACGTTTGTAGAAAGGGCTATTCTATGAGCGAAAAGTCAGTTGGAAGAACACTTGAAGAAATTATAAAAAATCATGTTAATAATCGTATTATAGTTGCTACATTTGCGTCAAACATTCATAGAATGCAACAAATTTTAAGCATTGCTGAAAAATATAACAGAAAGGTTGCATTTACTGGAAGAAGTATGGTTAACGTAAGTGAAGTTGCTCTTAAACTTGGTGAGCTTAAATTCAATCGTGATAATATTGTTGACCTTGAAAAGGTTGATAAGATGGATGATAAAGAAATTCTCATTATGACTACTGGAAGTCAGGGTGAACCTATGAGCGCACTTACAAGAATGGCTGCTGGTGAATTTAAAAACCTTAAAATTAGACAAAATGACCTTGTAATTCTTTCAGCATCTCCAATTCCAGGAAATGAAAAAAATGTTTATAACGTAATCAATGCTTTATATAAGCTTGGTGCTGATGTAATATATGATGAACTTGCTGATGTTCACACATCTGGTCACGCCTGTCAAGAAGAGTTAAAACTCATGCACAGTCTTGTAAAACCTAAGTTCTTTATGCCAGTGCATGGTGAATATAGACACCTCAAAACTCATAAAGAACTCGCTATGGCTCTTGGTATGGATGCAAGAAATATCCTTCTTCCAAGCATTGGTATGCAAGTTGAACTAAGTGCAAATGCTATGAAAGAAGTTAAGTTTGTTAAAGCTGGTCAACGCCTTGTCGATGGTATGGGTATTGGTGATATGGACAGTAATGTTTTAAGAGAGCGTAAACAACTTTCAGAAGATGGTATTTGTGTTGTTTGTGTAAATATCAATAATGTTGCTGGTGAAGTAGTAGGTGAACCATTTATTATTACTCGTGGTGTTGTATATGCTGATGAACAAGAAAGCTTTGTTCAAGATGCAAAAGCGTGCATTGTAGCGTCACTAAAAGAGGCAGATCTTAGAGGCGTTGACCCAACAATGATTAGAGCTTCGCTTAGAAGAAATGTTTCTAACTTTATATTTAGACGTACAAAACGTAGACCTATGATATTGACTATTGTTACACTTGGATAAAAATATGGATAAAATTGAAAACAAAATAAAAGAATTAAGGGTTTTTGCGAGAAACAACTTTGTTCCAATTGTGAGAAATGATACAATTTCAAAAATTTGTTCAATTATTAAAGAAAAAGAATATTCAAACCTTTTAGAAATAGGTACTGCAATAGGTTATTCTGCAATTTGTATGCTTACATGTAATACTAATGCAAAGATAACAACTATTGAGAAAAATAAACAAAGATTTGAGGAAGCAGTTAAGAATTTTGAAAGTGTTGATTTATCTGACAGAGTAAATCCAATTTGTGGAGATGCGTTGGAGGAGCTTAGAAGACTTGTAGTAGAGAAGAAGAAATTTGATTTTATTTTCCTAGACGGCCCAAAAGGTCAATATATAAATTATCTTCCATTATTGAAGAAACTTATGACTGATAATGCAACTCTTTTTGCAGATAATATCCTTTTAGGTGGTTTAATTAAAAATGAGAGTTTGGTTAATCATAAAAATAGGACAATGTTTACAAATATGAAAAAGTTCTTAAAAGAAATTGAAAATGATAGTGATTTTCAAACGCAAATATTTGAAATAGACGATGGTTTTTCGATTAGTATGATAAAAAATTCAGCAGAATAATAATTTCTGTTGTTTTTTTTTACAAATTTTGTTACAATATATCTTGTATGAAGTTTGAATATGATATAATAAGATTTTTTCAATCAAATGCAACAACAGGGTGGTTATCTTTCTTTCAGCTTGTAACTTGGCTGGGAAGTTTTCTTGGATTGTTGTTGACCTTTATTATAGTCTTTGCTAAAAATAAAAAACTTAGCGTTGCACTTGTTTCAGTATTTATCGTTGCGTCTGCTATAAATTATGTCTTGAAAAAGATTATAGCACGAGATAGACCATTTGAAACGTATAGTGATATCATTAATTATGGAAATGAAGATGGTTATAGTATGCCTTCTGGGCATAGTCTTTGTGCAGGAATCTTTGCGACCTATCTTGTTTATACTTTGTTTATCTCAACTAAAAATAGGTGGACAAGAGGTATAGGGATATTTACAATTTCTCTTTTTCCACTTCTTGTAGCACTTTCTAGAATGGTTTTAGGTGTGCATTATTTTACTGATACTATATTAGGAATATTTTGTGGAGTTTTATTTGCTTTTTTATCAATTTTGGTATACAATAAAATAACGAATTTGAATGGGCGTAAAAAAAATTAATTGATGACCATTTCAGGAGAAAATATGGAAGAAATTTTGTCGATTGTTACAAAAAATGAAAATGAAACTATGCTTGTAGGCGAAAAACTTGCTTTGACAGTTGGAAAAGGCGTGGTGTTTACTTTGGTTGGCGATTTGGGAGCAGGCAAGACTCATTTTGTAAAAGGCTTTGTCAAAGGTCTTGGCTCTAATGAACTTGTTACAAGTCCAACTTTTACACTCCTTAATGTATATGAATGTGGAAAAGTGCCAGTTTATCATTTTGATATGTATAGATTGGAAAACTTGGAGGAAGCACAAGAACTTGGATTTAATGAATATTTTGACCTTAAATCACTTGATGGGATAGTTTTAGTTGAATGGCCTGAGAAGGTTAAGGGACTTATAAAATGTCCACATATTCAAATTAAAATTGAGAACATTGATGCAAGTACACGTAAGATTGTTTTGTCTAACATGGGAGGGGAAGAATGATTGCGATATCTACTGCCTTTAAAAAAGCATTAATAGCAGTATCTATTGAAGGGGAAAAGGCTTTTAAAGAACTTCCATCAAATTGCAAACATTCTGAGAATATTCTTCCTTCATTAGATGAACTGTTATCTTCAATCAACAAAAATCTTAGTCAAAACGATTGCTATTCACTTGTAGTGGGTCCTGGCTCATTTACAGGCCTTAGAATAGGTATATCTTTAATAAAAGGCTTCATTGCTGGATTGGGAGAGAAAAAAATCGTATCAATCACAACAAATGAACTAATGGCATATACATATATTAAAAAATTTAAACCAAATGATGATTTCTATTGTGTTATTGATGCTCTAAGCAATTTATACTATATAAGTCATTTTTCTAGTAGTGGTGAAAAGCTTGAAAGCGAAAAACTTATCGACCAAGCTGAACTTGAAACTATAAATGGAGTTATAATAGGGCTTGTTGAGGAAAATGTGCAAAACGCGCAAATCAAAATAGAACCATCGGCACAAGATTTACTTGAATTATCACAATTAAAACTCACTGCCAATGACCTAACAAAACCAGAAGAATTAGCACCTCTATATTTAAGAAAAAGCCAAGCAGAGGTTAGCTTAGAAAGCAAAGAGAAAAATTAAAAAAGTTTTAAAAAGTTATAAAAATTAATAGACTTTTTAAATGGAGCATTGTATAATGTGTTAGAAACATTTATGTATGTTTTAATATACTTTATTTTTAAATTAGTTTTTAAGGAGTTATAATGAAAAAACCAGTTTATATTAGATGTCCTAGATGTGAACTTAATTACATTCAAAAGAAGGATAAGTATTGTTCTGTATGCAAAAAGAGATGACTTTGATGAAGAAGCTGATCTTGAACTTTGTCCTATTTGTAAGACAAATTACATTCAGCCTGACGAAATTATGTGTTCAAGTTGTTTGAAAGAACATAGAAGCGAAGATGGCGAATTGGCAGGTGATTGGGAAGATTACATGGTGTCAGACGATGATGATGACAATATGTCCATGTATGATGAGCTTGGCGAGATGGCATCAGTTAATGACTTGACAAAGGCTGGAATGCTTGATGACGATGATATGGATTCAGGTATGGGCTTTGCCGAGGAAGATGATATAGACTTTGGCGACGAAGAATTCGGTGAAGAAAGTGAAGAACTTGAAGACTCAGACGATTTCGAAGATGACTTTGAAGATGAAGAGGATTTTGATTTCGATGAAGAAGATGATCTAGATGACGACTTCGACGACGATGACGACGAAGAAGACGAAGATTATGATGATGACGATGAATAATCAAAATTTAATAATAAAAAAAGAAGAAATTTAATTTCTTCTTTTTTTTGTTTGAATAAGATTAATTATCTTTCTTATTTTCTTTTTCCATTTGTTTTGCTAGTGCTTTTCTTTCACGTTTTTCAGCAGTTTGTCTTTCCTCTTCTTCAATAACAAGTTTTCTTTGTAATGAAATGAGGTAATCAGGGGACATGCAATAATCAATCTTTTCTTTTAAGATGTTTATCTTTTCATCAATTCTAGAAATATTTGCATTGTATTTTTTGAATTCTGATTCAACTGCTCTTGAAAGTTTGCCACCAGAAGTTTGTCTTTGTTCTTTCACATATTCTTTATGTTCTTGTTCAAGGATTTGACGCTCTTCTGTTAAACGTGCTTTTGCTTGTAGAAGGTCACTTACTTCGCTATTTCTCTTCTTTTGAGCTTCGGCAAGTATCATTTCATGATTAATACTCATCTTTCTGTCATAAGTTTCCTTTCTTATTCTTTCAATTTTCTTAATCTTAACCTTTCTCATTGCAATTCCAATAATAGCTACAATAAGTGCAACACCCATTATGATAGAAGGTATTAAAAGCCAAGTTGAACTTGAATTACTCTCTGTTGAACTGTCACTATCATCATTGTTATCGTCATTGTTGTCATCATCTACTACATCAGATTTAGTTGCAGTAAAGATAGAACTTTTATATCCTGGTTGTACTGAAAGGTTATTGTAGGTATATTCATCGGTTGCAGTAAAATTTAAATTTGTTATAATAGCACTTCCAATGCTGTTATCACAATCTGAAACTAGCGAGAATGAAATCTTTGGAGTTGAAGATTCGCTTGTGCTTTTATAGTAAATCTTATAAGTTTTAAGCTCGTTTTGTCCTACAAGTTCACTAATTGCTTCATAGCCGTCAAGGGTAACTTTAAAACCATATTTGCATTTTTTATGATCTTTATTTGTATTGCCAGCTTTATCGCCAAAGAAGGTCGCAAGGTCAAATGAAAGTTCATAATAACTATCAGCATTCAAAGAAAGACTATAATTAGATTGAATTGTAGTACTAGACGCAACTACATTTGTTATAACTAACAGATTGCTATCGTTTGTGATTCCATAATTGTTATTTTTGCCATAAACGAGTCCACCAAAGTTTCCACTGTTGTTTGTAGTATAATTTGGATCATAAACTTCGTCTACAACAAGAGAGTATGCAGGGGATTCCTTGATACCAGAGAATTCGCCAGACTCTAAGTTGAGATAATAGTTTCCAAGTTCAACTTTATTAGCCATATTATCGAAAATTTCTGAATAAGCTTGATCAGCAACTAAACTGAAATTGTCTAAATAAACAATTCCACCCACTTTTTCATCTTCATCACCCAATGAAATTTTAACTTGAATAGAATGTGATACTGTTTCAGCAGTATGGAAATATATTTCCATGTTTGACCAGTTATCTAAGCTTTGAAGACCATTTTTTGAGAAGAGGACAATGCCATTTTCATCTACTACTTCAACATTAATTTGTGAAGGGTTTAAGTTAGAATATATCTGATTGTAATATTCAAATGAAAGTTTATAATATGAATTTGCAGAAATAGTGCTTGCCGTTGATAGTATTGATTGGTAACTATTTTTACTATTAAACATCATATAAACATTGTTAGGATTATTAGTTTTGTTTGGATTTATTCCAGCCCATTGATACTTGCCTTCATAAAGTCTATCATAAGTTGCTTTATCAGCAAGGTAAATAACGCCACTTTCATTTTTATCTTCATCTTCTTTGTTTGCTGTCCAGCCAGAAGCAGTTGCAGGGAACTTTCCATCCTCATTGGCATTTTCAGTTT
>CARBWQ010000039.1 GCA_948949055.1 uncultured Eubacteriales bacterium
CTTACAAATGAAGAAATTGACATTTATCTAGAATTAACAAAAATGATTAGTATGTATGATATACATTGGGGTTTATATGATAGTAGTACAAAAGTTAGTTTTGATGAAGAATCAAAAGTGTTGAATTTTTATATTGATTCAGATGTAATCAATTCCATTATTAAACAATTAGATAAAATACAAATTAATTCAACTGATGAAAATTTGATAAAAGATTACGATGATAAAATTTATCAAATTCAAAAGAATTTTATGGAAAAATTTATTATAAAAGATGATGGCAAAATTAAGTTTAGAGGTTTAGACCGTTCAACTTGTTTATCTTATTTAAAGAAAGCAGGTTCAAGAAATGATATAGCCCAATTCTTAGAACTCGCTAAAAATCCTATTACTTTTATTGATGATGGTATAGGCTTCGGTGCAGTTAAATTACTTTTGAATGACAAAAATGTTTGTAGTGATTTAAAAAGAATAATCAGAAAAGGTCGTTCAGCATTTAGAAAAAATATTTTTCTACAAAAAATAAGTGATGCTGTCGAATTTATTAAAGATCATATTGTTGCGATTTCGTTGGCTGGAACTGCATCAGTTTCATTCTTAGGTATTAGTCACCATTTGTGGCATGCTGTTTCGCACGACTTAGCAGAGGCAAACGACAAAGTAGAAATTGAACAAAATATTGAAGCAACAGCTGGATTCTCAAAATATACTTGCAGTGCAATTGTTGCAACTCAAAAAGATGGCAAATATTATGTTGAAATATTTGGTACTGGAATTAAAAATAATGGTGATACACCAGAATTTTGCAGTGCTACCTATGAAGTAGATAAAGAGCTTTATGACACTATCTATAAATATTATGATATTGAGTATGAATATGGAAAAGATGGTCAAATTGTAGGGGCAACAAATAGTATGAGAACTAATCTTGATATGACCGGTGGAGCTACTGCAAGAAGAGCAGAATGGAAAACTATGGAAGAGCTTGTTGAAGTAACCAAGTCAAATCCAGTTTCAGTAACATGGCACAGCGCCCAAAATGAAATAGAAAAAGATATGTAGTAAAAATAGAGTGCTTATTAAGGCACTCTTTTTTGTTATCCTTTGTCTATTTTTTTAAGATTAAAAATCTTCAATTTGATTCTTTTTAAAAAATTGTCCAAGTTTTGTTCTTTTTTGTCAGTTTTCTTAATATATTTATTGCAGATGAGTAAATCTTGTTTTTTATCCATTTTTCGCTTAAAAACTACATTTTTCTCATTTGCAATTTTTAAAATATAATTTATCATTAAAAGCGAGGTTGGTAATGCCATTTTGTGTTATCAAATCAAGAACAATCAAAATCTTTTTAGCCATGGTTATTGTGGTAGTTTTACTTGCGATTTCTTTTGAAGGAGGCGCTGCTGCGCTTGTGTGGTTTGGCAATTCTTCACGCATGGTGCCTATTTATAAAGTAGACACAGAAGAAAAGCAGGTGGCTATTTCTTTTGATGCTGCATGGGGAGCAGATAAGACGCAGGAAATTATAGACGTGCTAGCCGAATATAATGCAACTGCAACTTTCTTCCTTGTTGGATTCTGGGTTGATAAGTATCCTGAAATGGTCAAAGCAATAGATGAAGCAGGACTTGAAATAGGTACTCATTCAAATACGCACCCAGACATGGCAAAGTTAAGCAAAGAGAGCATTAAAAGCGAACTTGAAATTTCTATGTCAAAGATTTCTGCAATAACTAATAAACAAGTTGAGGTCTTTCGTCCACCTTTTGGCTCATATAACAACACACTTTTAAAGACGTGTGATGAACTTGGCTTAAAAGCTATACAATGGGATGTTGATAGTTTGGATTGGAAGGGGCTTAGTGCTGGTGAAGTTACAAACAGAGTGATTAAAAGGGCAGGTGCAGGCTCAATAATATTGATGCACAATAACGCAGATCATGTTGTAGATTCAACAAGGCTTACGCTTGACTACTTGACAAAAAATGGATATAAAGTCACTTCGGTTGGTGAACTTATTTACAAAGATGGTTACACGATAGATGCAAACGGCGTACAACACAAAAAGTGAGATGACAGGGCAAAATAATGCCTTGGAAGATTAAAAGGAGCAACAAAAAGAAAATGAATATGGTTACAACAGCTATAACTGTCCCAAATAATAGGGGCAAAATTAGAGGAGCTTTGCTTGAAAAGGCTGAGGTTCAATATAAAATAGAAGATGAAAACTTTTACGAAGGCAAAATTGTTGTAGAAAGACTCTCGGAGGCAAACGATATCCTACCTTTCACAATATCTGAAAAATTAGTTAAAGCGTATAATTTGACACTTAATGGTGGAGATAGGGTGAGCTTTGTAGGCGAACTTCGTTCTTATAATAAAATGATTGACGGAAAGAGCCGTTTGATATTATCCTTTTTCGTAAAAGAGGTAGTCGAAAGTGATGAAAATGAATCAGATTGTATTAACGAACTTTCTCTAATAGGTTATATTTGTAAAGAACCAGTTTTCAGAACAACACCTTTTAATAGACAAATTTGCGATGTACTTCTTGCAGTAAATCGAGCTAGCTTTAATAAATCCGATTATATCCCATGTATTTTATGGGGCAGAAATGCTAAGTTTATTCAAAATCAAAAGGTAGGAACCAAAGTAAATTTAGTTGGCAGAATTCAATCTCGCCCTTATAAGAAAGAAATTTCAGAGGGTGTGTTTGAAGAGCGTACTGCCTATGAAGTTTCATGCCAGAGAATTGAATTAGTTTCAAACGACAGCTCAGAAGGCAGTGAAAGTTTAGCTTAAAAACAAAAAGGTCTAATTTAGACCTTTTTTTAGTTTTGTTTAACAAAATTATAATAATTATTTATTGCTTCTAAATATCTATATTTAAGATGTGATGAATAGACTTGTGAAGAGTTTTCTCTTTCATCACTGGCAAGCGATTTACCAACTTTAATAATGTTTTTAAGATATGCTTTGATTTCTTTCATTGGGCTTTCAATGGGATTTGGATAAAGAGTGTCAAAGTTTGCATAGGTTGTAGAAATGGAGTTTATTGTACTATTGACAGATAACTTTGCAGAAAGCTCATTAAGTACGCCCGTATCTACACTGACTGCTATATCATAAATCGACGTGTAGAGTGTTAATGATACTTGCAATGCTTTTGTGATAACCTTCTTTTCTTCTCCATTGAATGAGCCATTTATTTTATATGTTGGAATTTTGACGGTAAAAATTTCACTGTCAATATTTTGGTTGATTTTGATAGAATTTTTAACAAGTTCTGCATCATTTTTGTTTAAATAGGCACTTGATACTACATGATAATAATCACCATTTTTCCAAATAAATCCTCCTGCGCCAATCTCTTGAAAGTCGGGAGCGATAGTTTTAGCCTCTCTTTCCAATTTTGACTTTGAGAGCGATAACATATGAATTTCTACTTCTGGATTTGTAATTTCTTCACTTTTGTTGTTTGCCTTTATAATGAAGATAGAAATATAGTTTGCTACGATAAGACAGGCTATTAAAAGCAGTGACAAAGCCACCAAAATTAAAGTTTTTTTGTTATTTACTAAAAATTTTGTCATTGATACTTGATTTTTCCTTTTATCATGTAATATGGTATTAGTGTATGACAAAAAGTTGCAATCTATGAGCCAAATTGCTTTCAAATTATTTTGTTAATTTGTCAAAAGGTTGTATACTTTAAGTATGTAATTAAGGTTAATAAGGAGGAAAAATGAAAATTAAACCTTTATTTGACAGAGTAGTTCTTCTGCCAATCGAAAATGAAAGCGAAACCAAGGGAGGAATTTTACTTCCTATGGCAGCACAAGAAAAATCTCAACTTGCCACAGTTGTTGCAATTGGCAGTGGTGAAAATGTTGATGGAAAACAAATAGGTATGCAGGTGAAAGTTGGTGACAAGGTGCTTTACGGAAAATTTACTGGCACTGAAATTACAGTTGACGAGGTGAAATATGTGGTTATTCGTCAGCCTGATATCTTGGCAGTAATTGAGTAGGAGGAGTGTTATGGCAAAAAAAATATTAGAGGGATTACAGGCAAGAAAGGCACTTGAAAATGGTGTAAATACTCTTGCTAATATCGTTAAAATTACTCTTGGACCTAAGGGCAGAAATGTTGTCCTTGGTAAGAAATTTGCAAGTCCACTTATCACTAATGACGGTGTGACTATTGCAAAGGAAATTGAAATTGATGACCCATTCGAAAATATGGGTGCTGAACTTATTAAAGAGGTCAGTGTTAAAACAAATGATGTCGCTGGTGACGGAACAACTACTGCTTGCGTCCTTGCTCAGGCAATTGTAAGAGAAGGTATGAAAAACTTTGTTGCAGGTGCAAACCCAATTATCCTTAAAAAGGGTATATTTAAAGCTGTTGACTGTATAACAGAGGAACTTAAAAAGATTTCAAAACCTGTTGAAAGCACTAATGATATTAAACAGGTTGCAACCGTTTCAGCTGGCGATAGCGAGATTGGACAGCTTATTGCCGAGGCTATGGAAAAGGTAGGAAGCGACGGCGTTATTACTGTTGAAGAATCTCAAACTATGAAGACAGAACTCTCTATTGTAGAAGGTATGCAATTTGATAGAGGTTATCTATCTCCATACATGTGTACTAATAGCGAAAAAATGCTTGCAGAACTTGACAATCCATATATACTTATCACTGACAGAAAGATTTCAAATATTCAAGAGCTTTTACCTTTACTTGAACAAATCCTCAAAATGTCAGCAAAATTACTCATAATTGCTGATGACGTTGAAGGCGAGGCACTGACTACTCTTATTCTGAATAAGCTTAGAGGAACTTTCAACTGTGTTGCAGTTAAAGCTCCAAGCTTTGGTGAAAAACGTAAGGCTATGCTTGAAGATATTGCTATTCTTACTGGTGGAACTGTTATATCAGAAGAACTTGGAATTGATTTCAAAACACTTTCTATCGATATGCTTGGTCGTGCAAAGATGGCGAAAATTACCAAAGATGATACAACTATTGTAGAAGGTGCTGGCGATCAGGATAAGATTAAGTTAAGAGTTAATATGATTAAAGAACAAATCAAGGCCCAAACAAGTGAATATGAACTTGAAAAGCTCAATGAAAGACTTGCAAAACTTGCTGGTGGTGTCGCTGTAATTAAAGTTGGCTCTGCTACTGAAATCGAAATGAAAGAGAAAAAACTCCGTATTGAAGACGCGCTTTCTGCTACAAAATCTGCAAGTGAAGAGGGCGTAGTTGTAGGTGGTGGCGTTGCACTACTTAAAACAACAAGACAGCTTGATAAGCTTATTACAACTCTTGAAGGCGACGAAAGAACAGGTGCTATGATTGTAAGAAGTGCTGTTGAAGAGCCTATCAGACAGATTGCTAAAAACTCAGGCGTTGATGGTGGCGTTGTTATTAATAAGATTTATGAACATCTTGATGAAAAGGCTTATGGCTTTGACGCTTACAGCCTTGAATATTGCGATATGTTTGAAAGAGGAATTATCGATCCAACTAAGGTTACACGATCAGCCCTTCAAAATGCTGCAAGTGTATCTGCAACAATGCTAACAACAGAGGCGATTGTTGTTGAAATAGAAGATAAAGATACGAAAGTTCCACAAGCAGATGTATACTAAAAAAATACCTTCCAATAGGAAGGCTTTTTTAGTCCTTTAAATTTTCTTTGCTGAATAAATTTGATGAGAAAAACTCGAATAGTGTAATTCCAAGTCCTCGCACAATACGGGCTAATATATCACTGCGAATATCTTTGTTTTTTGCATTCAAAATATTATTGAAATGAGATATCGAAAAATTGTTGTCTTTACAAAATTGTCTTTTATCAATATTTTTTTCTTTTAAAATTTCATTTATTCGCTTTGCTATTGCTTCTATTAAATTCATTTTTTACCTCCATAAGGAGAATATCATATAAAAATTAAAATTTAGGACTTTACATTGTCCTTTTTTTAAAAAAACAGTCTTATGACTGTTTTTTCTTTATGGGTGCAAGAACAACATGAGCAAAGCGAATGTTTTCTTACTTATCTCTATAAAAGACCTTTGTCATGACCTTTAAAACCCAAGTGCGAGGGAAGAATTTTTGAATTTGATATAAGAATTTGTTTCTTGCTCCCATAACATATTGTGGTTTGAGCTTTTTCTTTCTTATTATCTTCGTCATTATTTTGACTGCTTTATCAACTGACATTCGTTTATCTTCTCGGCTATCAATTCGCTCTGCTGAAAGTCGTATTGCCTCACCATAACGTTCATTTGTTACAAAACTTTTTTGACGATTCTTTGTAAAGTTTGTCTTTATATCGCAAGGACATATTGCTGTTGATTGTATTTTAGTTTTGCAAAGTTCCATTCTAAGACAATCACTAAGACTGCTTACAGCTGCCTTGCTTGAACAATAGTATGCTCTAAATGGAAGGGGAAAGAGGGCGCAAGCTGAGCTGATATTGATTATCTTGCCATTTTCTCTCATTATAGGAAGGGCGCATTGTATAGCATTGATAGTACCCATAACATTGACATCATATTCCTTTTGAATCATCTTGTTGTCAATAAGTTCGATAGCACCTGAAAGGCCGAAGCCTGCACAAGGAATTAATATATCGATTTTATCAAACTTCTTAGCAATTTCATCAAAGACCGTCTTCATAGCCTCGTAATTTGAAACATCGCAGTTGTAGTCATCGCCTTCAAGGCTGATACCGATTACATTGTCGCCATTTTGAGTATAATGGTTTCTTAAAGCTTGTCCGATTCCACTTGAAGAGCCGGTAATTACAATATTCTTTTTAATTTTATTCTTTTTCATCTTTTTCTCCGTTATAACTTACTATATTAAGTATATAATAAATTATGAAAAGTGCCAAATGATTTGACAAGATTTTCTATATTTGATAAAATCTAAATGTTAGACAAAAAGAGGTTAAAATGAATCAAACCAAAAAGATTTTAATTATACTTGCTATTATATTTTCGTTAGGCGATGTGGCTTGGGATATTTATGATATTGTTACATTTTTTAGGGCTGAACCTGCTATAAGAGGCCCAGTATTCTATGTTATCTATACCTTTATATCTCTATTTGCTACAATTTCTGTGGCAGTACTTCTTATTCTTGCCATTTGGAAAAATGGTAAACTATTTAGACAAAGATATGGTATGTACATGTCAGCTCTTGTAATTTCAATGATACTCAACCTATTTTCTATTACCTCAATCTTGCTTATTATAACTATGTTTCTTTCTGATTGGGTTTGGATTAAGCCAGACAAAGTGAAAGAAGATAACGTTGTTGAGATAAGACCTGAAAACAAAGAGGAAAAGATTGCAAGACTTCGTGCTAAACATGATAAAGGTGAGATTAGCGACGAGGAGTTTCAAGAAGAACTCACAAAATTGTTGTAAAATAAAAGCACTTGTATTTCAAGTGCTTTTTCTTTTATTTTTAAAAAACTTTGAAAGTAGCGAAGAAATCTCCTTAGACATACTTTCATCAAAAACAATTTCTACTTTATGATTTAATCGTGTACTTGTCAATATCTGATTGCATAGGTCATCGCCCGAA